>JBAUIP010000125.1:0-6499 GCA_049683055.1 Pricia sp. | reverse complement strand
AGACCAAGGACAATGATTTCACCTGGAAGGATTTTCAGGCCCGCAACAACAACGAACTCGTCGCCATTTTCGGCAATTTTATCAACCGGGTGGTCGTTTTGACCCATAAATACTATGATGGCGTCGTGCCCGAACCCGCGGATTTCTCCGAGGTCGACACCCAAACCATGGAAGCACTGCGCCAGTTTCCCGCTTCCATTTCAAGTTCCATAGAGCGCTACCGCTTCAGGGAAGCAGGACAAGAATTGATGAACCTCGCCCGCCTCGGCAACAAATACCTCGCCGACGAAGAGCCTTGGAAGGTTATCAAACAAGACGAGAAACGGGTGGGCACCATCATGTACGTAGCCCTTCAGATTGCAGCCGCGCTCGCCGTTCTCAGCGAACCGTTTCTACCATTCACCTCCGAAAAACTTAAAAAAATGCTTAACCTCAGCACCATGCCGGCCGCGCGGCTCCGCACGGGGCTGGTCAAGTTGGAATGGAGCGACATCCCCCGCGATAAACCGCTATTAAAAGCGGGCTACAGCATCGAAAAAGCCGAACTCCTTTTCCGAAAAGTCGAGGATGAGGAAATCCAGACACAGCTCGACAAGTTGGAGGCTACCAAAAAATCCAATGCCTCGACGGAGCCTGTCTTGAGCGGAGCCAAAAGGCTTGGCACAACCAACTCAAAAGCGGAGGTTTCCGATGTATCTTCGGGCAACACCGAAACAAGCGGACCGGGCAGTGCCAATTCGAGTAACAATTCTATCGAAAGAGGTCAACCCGCATCCCCTAATACAAAAAACATCATGCCACAAAAAGACACCATCAACTTCGACGATTTCATCAAAATCGATATGCGCGTCGGTACTATTCTGGAAGCCGAAAAAATGCCTAAGACCGACAAATTAATGGTCCTGAAAGTCGATACGGGCCTCGATATCCGAACCATAGTTTCCGGCATTGCCCAGAGCTTCTCGGCAGAAGAAATTATAGGCAAACAAGTGACTGTACTCGTCAACCTCGCCCCTCGAAAACTTCGCGGCACGGAAAGCGAGGGCATGATTCTGATGACCGAGAATGCAGAAGGAAAACTTGTTTTCGTAAATCCGGATACCTCATCTGCAACCGATGCAAGCAACAATGGAGTCGAAAATGGGTCGGGAATCAGCTGACTTCCCCATTTTAAACCCCTGTCACTTCGAGCGCAGTCGAGAACTTAGGAACACGAAAAACTCCCGATACCTACTACTCAAACCAGCGTCTTGACGTTGGATTCTCCCGACTCGAAATTCCACTAGAAAACGATATGCCCATGAACCTCATCCCCTATCTCACCAAAAACACCCAGCTCCCCGAAAAAAGCATCCAAAATACGATCGAACTCCTCAATCAAGACTGCACTGTACCATTCATCTCGCGGTATCGTAAAGAAGCGACAGGCAATCTTGATGAAGTACAGATTGGGGACATCGTTAAATTCAAGGCCGAATTCGAAGCCCTGCAAAAACGGAAATCCACCGTCTTAAACGCCATCGAAGAGCAGGAAGCTTTAACTGAAGAGCTCCGGCAAAAAATTGAGCGGGCAGAAAATTTGAACGGCCTCGAAGACCTCTACCTCCCTTTCAAGAAAAAACGCAAAACCAAAGCAGAAACGGCCAGAAAAAACGGACTGGAGCCCTTGGCCAAGATTATCATGGCCCAGAACCACGCGACAATCGAGAAAGTGGCATCCCAGTATTTGAACAAGGAAATTCAGAACGAAGAGGACGCCTTGGAAGGCGCACGCCATATCATCTCCGAATGGCTGAACGAACGTATCTCCATTCGCAACCAAATCAGGAAACAGCTGGAACGTTCGGCCATGTTGACGACCAAGGTCGTGTCCTCAAAAAAAGAGGAAGAAAAAGCACAAAAGTATCGGGACTATTTCGATTGGAGCGAGGCTTTGAAACGCTGCCCGTCCCACCGACTGTTGGCGATACTCCGAGCCGAGAATGAGGGTTTTATCCGCGTAAAAGTCGAAATAGATGATGATTACATCCTATCTAAAATAGCGGAACGTATCATCAAATCGGACAATTCTTGTACCCCTCATATCCGTTTGGCACTAGAAGATGCCTATAAACGATTGCTCTTTCCATCCTTATCCAACGAAATATTGAGATCGGCCAAAGAAAAGGCGGACGATGAGGCCATAGAAGTATTCTCCAAGAACCTCAAACAACTGCTGCTGGGCGCACCATTGGGCGAAAAACGCATCCTCGCCATCGATCCCGGCTTCCGAACCGGTTGCAAGGTCGTTTGCTTGAGTGCCCAGGGAGCATTGGAACACAACGAGACCATCTATCCCCATGCACCGCAAAACAAAAGTACGGAGGCTATCAAAAAAATCAGCTCGCTATGTGACGCCTATAAAATAGAGGCCATTGCCATCGGTAACGGAACGGCCTCCCGCGAAACGGAACGGTTAGTGAAGCGAGTCCATTTTAAAAATCCGATCGAGGTATTTGTAGTGAGCGAGGCGGGAGCTTCGATATATTCAGCCTCGAAAATCGCGCGGGAAGAATTCCCCGATTACGACGTTACGGTGAGAGGTTCCGTATCCATAGGACGACGCTTGGCAGACCCCCTTGCGGAATTGGTCAAAATCGACGCCAAATCGATCGGAGTGGGACAGTACCAGCACGATGTGGACCAAGGCAAGCTACAGACCTCCTTGGATAGCGTGGTCGAAAACTGTGTGAATTCCGTCGGGGTAAACATCAACACGGCCAGCGTACCCTTGTTGAGCTACGTCTCGGGCATCGGCGCGAAATTGGCAGAGAACATCATCGCCCATAGGACGGAAAATGGCGCGTTTACCGACAGGGCCGGTATCATGGATGTACCCCGTTTGGGCGGAAAAGCCTTTGAACAGGGGGCCGGTTTTCTTAGGATAAAAGACGGAACGAACCCGTTGGACGATTCTGCCGTACACCCAGAAAGTTACGGTATCGTTCGGCAAATGGCCAAAGATATCGGGATATCTGTTTCCGATTTGATAGGAAATAAAGAAGCACTGCAAAAAATCGATTTAAGCAAGTACCGAACGGAAACCGTCGGCCTACCGACCCTCAAGGATATTATCGAGGAACTCGAAAAACCCGGGCTCGACCGTCGCAAAAAGGCCAAGGTCTTCACTTTCGACCAAAACATACGCAGTATCTCCGATTTGAGGGAAGGTCAACTGCTACCGGGCATCGTCAATAACATTACCAATTTCGGATGCTTCGTAGATATCGGTATCAAGGAAAGCGGACTCATTCATGTCTCCAACCTTTCGGACACGTTCGTGAAGGATGTTAACGAACATGTACATCTGCACCAACAGATTATGGTGAAAATTCTGTCCGTGGATATTTCCAGAAAGAGGATACAATTGGCACTGCACAAGGAATAATGTCATACCCAAGTAAACGCAGCTTTTTGCCATGCTAAAAATCGCCTACCACCCCATCTACAAACACCCCTTGCCCGAGGGCCATCGCTTTCCGATGTTGAAGTACGAGTTGTTGCCCAAGCAGTTATTGCACGAAGGTACTTGCACCTCCGAGAATTTTTTCGAGCCGGAGGTACCCAATGATAAATTCATCCTCGCGGCACATGACCCGGAGTATTTCTACGATTTGCTGAACATCAAGATTCCGTCCAAGGAGGCCCGTAAAATCGGTTTCCCGCTAACGGAAAACTTGGTACAGCGGGAACGTATCATCGCCGACGGTACGATGAAGGGTTGCGAATTCGCCCTCGAGAACGGTATCGCCATGAACATAGCCGGCGGTACGCACCACGCCTATTCCGACCGCGGTGAGGCTTTTTGTATGCTGAACGACCAGGCCATAGGCGCGCGCTATCTCCAGTCGGAAGGATTGGCCAAAAAAATCCTTATCGTCGACCTCGATGTACATCAGGGCAACGGTACGGCTGAAATTTTTCAGAAGGATGCATCCGTCTTCACCTTTTCGATGCATGGCGCGGGGAACTATCCTTTTAGAAAAGAGAAGTCCGATCTGGACGTTCCTTTGGAAAAAGGGATGGGTGATACCGAATACCTATCCATCCTTAAAAAAACCCTTCCAAAACTAATCGATACCGAGAAACCGGATTTTATTTTGTATCTCTGCGGTGTAGACGTTATTGCATCCGACAAACTGGGTACGCTCGGCCTGACCGTCGAAGGATGCCGCCAGCGGGACGAATTCGTGCTGGAAACCTGTCACAATCTTCAGATTCCCGTGCAGTGCAGTATGGGAGGCGGATATTCCCCAGAAATCAAGACCATCGTAGAGGCGCATGCGAATACCTTTCGGGTGGCGCAGCACCTTTACTTTTGACAACCCGCTCACCCTGTTCATGCGTTATTTATCGAGAATTTCCAATAATTTTCGTACAGGTCCGTTTTTTTATAAACCCCGGACCGATGTCAGTAAAATATGTCAGTACTTTAACGCTAATCTTTTTTACAGCCTGTCTTTTCGGACAGACGCAAGTAGCCAAAATCAACGATATTTATAAGAAAAGAGTCGTTCTACCCGACGAAGTGGTGCCTTTGGTCGACCCCGTAAGCAAGCAGTTTGCACTTTGTTTTTTCAGGGGAAAGACGATTCATGGATATTTGTTCGACGAGCGTTTCCGAATTATAGACAGCTTGCAATCAGAGGATAAGCGTAAATCATACAAACAGATTTTCGGAAAGACCATTTTGAAGAACAACGATTATGTCGTTTTTGTAACAGACAACCGTCGGAAAAAATTCGGGTCGGTACGCTTTTCCTTCGATAATGGCCAAGCCGAATTTTTCGAACTTGAACTGGATTTGGGTAACGAAAGAATTATCCAGACCGCTGATTTTAATAACAAATTCCATATTCTTACAGTGGCGCCCAGAACATCGACCGTCAACGTTTACCGTTTTGATGACGAAAAATCTTACGTGAAGTTTCCTTTGGATTTTTCCGATGATATATTCCTCGATGAAAGACAGAAAGAGGCCAATATTTATGATTTGCTTACTGTTAGCAGTGGAATCTACGGACTGGGAAAATCTATCGACCTGGTAAAAATAGAGCCGAGCAATCCTACCACACTGGAAACGGCCTGCAATCCCACCAAGTTTTACAGCCAAGACAACAAAGTTTTCATTTCCTTCGACGAAAACGATGCGATGACCCAATTGATCGACATCGACCTCAAGACCATGAAAGGGGAACTAAAAGTAATCGCTAAAGCTCTTGGAGACGAAAGGTATAAAGACAGGGACGGCAACTCCTTTTTAAACGGAGACCTACTCTACCAAATCTCAACGACCAGAGACCTTCTCCATTTGAGGGCCATCAACTACAAGACCCAGGAAGTTATCCACGAACACACCGCCGTTGCCGAGGATGCCATCGCGTTCAAAAATTCATCGATCGTGCAGACAGGCGGAGCTTTTGATAACCACAGGGAGTTTGAAAGTACGGACAAATTGCTCAGAAAAATCAAACGTGGCGAGGTAGGCATCGCGGTCTTTAAAACCAAAAAACATACGAGGGTTACCTTCGGAGGCGTCATTGAAAAAAAGCAATCCGCGGGATTTATGATGCCTGGTTTTGGGCTTCCGGTAGCCAGTATCGGCGCGGTCACTATATTTTTCAATCCCGCTTTTTTCGCCTTCGAATCCTACGTCCACACCAAGGCGCTCACCGTAGACGGACTCTTCGACGAGAACTTCATGCATAAATCCGGCGATATCAACGAAAATGTTTTTGACCAAATTCAGGAATTCCAAGAAGAAGAGAATATTTCCACGGCCGGAAAAACCTTGTTCAAAATCGACGACACCTATTTTCTCGGTTCGTACAGCTCGTTCAATAAAGAATATACGCTCTGGGCCTTTGAGCAAGAGGCCGGGGTGTTGGGACCATAATCTTCGGGACGGGACGTTAAACCATAGAAAATTTAAGCTGCCAAAAAAGCAGTTTTAAGCAGGATGTTCCTGAATGCTTTCAATCACATCGAATAGACATTGTGCACTAACGACTACGGTCTAAAAGACTGCAATACCTCCGAAATTTGCTCCAGCAAGAATTCTTTTCGATATAAGGTTATACCTTTTTGAAGTTCGGGTTAACTTTGTCCAATGATGCGATTTTTTCTTTTATTGGCACTACTATTAGTTTCCCTCACTACATCTTCGCAGGACAGTCTCATCACTGACCGGGAAGAAACCAAGTGGAATATGTTCAAGTACGATTTCGAAAACATGTTCAAGAGTGTGGGACATTCCTACGCGAGGCCATTTTATTGGAAGGGAAAACAATGGGCCCAGTTCGGCGGGGTGGTCGCCGGCACCGGCGTGGTGTACGCTTTCGATTATGAGACCTCAAGATTTATCAGGGCCAACCGCGAAAGTGTACCGGTTTGGATACGTGACTATGGGGAATTTTACGGCAGCCCGGAAAACAATTTCTTAGCTACTACGGGCGTATAT
>JBAUIP010000124.1:0-3667 GCA_049683055.1 Pricia sp. | reverse complement strand
TGCTTCCCCTGGTCAGGGAACCGACATAGAACCGGTTCCTTCTAAAATCGAACTCCACGCCTTCCGGATAGAGTCCCTCTGCCTCGAACGAAATGACATCCGGTGCAAAGAGAAAGCCTTTGTTCGATTCCGCCATAAAGGAATAATCCTCAAGAAATACGTCCTGCCCTTCAACAGTAGCTTCTTCTTCGATAGAATCTTCTAGGTCGGCGACGGCCACTTCATCCACAATTTGATTTTCACCCATGGATGGATTGGCCGAGTCATCCTTAGAGCAAGATGCGATTAAAAGCAGGCCAACCACGGCCGGCAACACTAATTTTTCAGTTTTCATAGCAAATGGATTTTAGGGTTAAGGTAAGCAGCCGGGATCTTTCGTTCGATGTAAAATCGTCTGCACGTTGTAGGAAAGTACAAAATAAGTCGTATACCTAGTATCCTAATAACGGATTGGACTAGTTTTAACACGGATGGCGCACTATACCCTTAATCAGAGGGTCGGAGAATGGTGTACCAGATTGGAATACCTTTAAAAAATTTGGGTCGAATTACTACGAACCGTATCCTTTTGGTTTTGGATATTCAAGACCTAACTCTTTGAACAGATTTCTTACTTTTCTAATCAGTTATAAAAGTAGTCTCTGTGGTAGCAAACAAAGCTCTAGGAATAATAAGGTCTTTGTCCCTTATTAGATTAAGCTTGTTCATATCCACATCCCTAAAAGGTGTTTTGGAAAAGTGTCAGCTATTTTTTGTGCCTTGTCCATGTAGTAAAATTACGAATCTATGCGTTACCAAAAAAGCCCAATCTCCGACTTGGAAACTGGGCTTGCTATTTGCGGAGGAAGAGGGATTCGAACCCCCGGAGGTGTGACCCTCGTCGGTTTTCAAGACCGGTGCATTCGACCGCTCTGCCATTCCTCCGTTTGCGAGTGCAAATATAGAAAGCTTTTTTCACTTCTTAAAAGGATTTTGGGCAATAATTCACGCCATTTGGTTTGCCGTTCGACACCTTCAATTGGGAAATCAGATTGGAATAGGCCAGTAACAGGCGAAAACTGATTTTTATATCTTGCGGAACATGGAAACCGATCCTCTTGTCAGCATTCTGATTCCCTTCAAAAATACCGAAAGGTTTCTCTCGGAGTGCCTGGATTCCATCTGCGATCAAACTTATGAAAATTTGGAAGTATTGGCGGTGGATGACCATTCGCATGACTTTAGTAGAAAGCTTGTGGCCTCTTTCGCGGAGAAAGATAAGCGTATAAAGGTCTTTACCAATGAGGGCGACGGCATAATCGAGGCCCTACGCATGGCCTACTCCCACAGCAAGGGACAGCTTATCACCCGAATGGATTCCGATGATATCATGCCCCCGAACAAACTGCAGGTCATGGTGGATGCACTTTCGAAAAATGGCCCGGGCCATTTGGCGGTCGGCCAAGTCAAGTACTTCTCCGACCGAGGCATCAGCGATGGCTACGCCCGCTACGAACGCTGGCTGAACATGCTGACCGCAACGGGCAGCAACTATTCCGAAATCTACAAAGAATGCGTTATCCCCTCCCCTTGCTGGATGGCTTTTCGGAAAGATTTCGATGCCTGTGGTGCCTTCGAACCGAACCGCTATCCAGAGGATTATGATTTGACCTTCCGGTTTTACGAAGGGGGACTAAAATGCATTCCCTGTAACGAAGTGATTCACCATTGGCGGGATTACGACACGCGGACATCCCGCACCAGCGAACATTACGCCCAAAATTATTTTTTGGAAATAAAACTGCACTATTTCCTAAAGCTCGATAGTGACCCGGCCCGGCCATTGACCGTTTGGGGCGCGGGCAATAAGGGTAAGGAAATTGTCAAGGGACTCCAAAGCCGAAACCTCGATTTCCATTGGCTCTGCGACAATCCGAAGAAAATCGGGAAGGAAATTTACGGACAAAAGATGCTTCACTACAAGCATCTCCAAAAAATGGCAGCCCCGCAAAGCATCGTCACCGTTGCCAACCAAAAAGCGCAACAAATGATAAGGGATTACTTTTCCGAATTGGGCCAGAAACACATGTCAGATTATTTTTTCTTTTGCTAACACTTATTTTCGGTGTTGTTTCTTACACCAGATAGCCTATCGGTCTCCACTCTTTTTCCATACCTTTGCGGCTCAATCCGGGAAATGCAGTTTAAATATCCAGAACTTCTTTGGGCCCTACTCCTCCTTCTGATTCCCATCATTATCCATCTATTTCAATTGCGGCGGTTCCGAAAGACGCCCTTTACCAACGTCAAGTTCCTTAAAAAAGTCGTTTCGGAATCCCGGCGCAGCAACACCTTGAAGAAATGGTTGCTGCTGTTCACACGTCTGGGGATGCTCGCGGCCCTCGTCATCGCTTTCGCCCAGCCTTTTTTTGCCGAGAAAGCCGCTCTACAATCCAAGGATACGGTAATTTATCTGGATGATTCCTTCAGTATGCAGGCCAAATCGGATGGGGCCACTTTGTTGGAAAATGCGGTGCAATCCCTTATCCAATCCGTGCCGAAGGACCAGAATATTACCTTGTTCACGAATGAAAAGGTGTTCAAAGGCACGACCTTGACCGAAGTGCAGAACGATTTGCTGGCTATAGAACCCACGGCAAAACAACTCCGTCTGGATCAAATTTATTTGAAAGCGGGTACTTTTTTTGAAGGGGATGCAGCAACCATTCGGAACCTAGTACTTGTATCGGATTTTCAAGAGCGGATATCCCCACCGGATGCTTTTTCCGATAGCGTCAGCGCTATTCATAAATATCTCGTACCCGTGACTCCCGAAAATGTGGAAAACGTGAGTTTGGACTCTATTTATTTGGACGAACAAAACCCTGAAAACATAGAACTTACTTCGATTGTCTCACGTATAGGTTCAATTGAAAATACACCGGTATCCCTCTTCAACGGTACACAATTGATTGCAAAAACAGCAGCCGTCTTTAAGGAGAACGATAAGGCCGAAGTACGGTTTACCCTTCCGAAAAACGAGAAGATAGAAGGCAGGCTGGAAATCTCGGATTCAGGTCTCTTCTACGACAACCAGTTGCACTTCACCATCAATACCAATGACAAAGTTAAAGTGTTGGCCGTTGGCAACGACAACGATTTTCTAAGACGGATTTATACCGATACGGAATTCAATTATAGCTCAGTGGACTTCAAAAACCTCAATTACAGTGATTTGGAGAACCAAAACCTGATTGTTTTGAACGAAATCCCCTCCGTTCCTACCGCTTTGGCCAACAGTATCCGGTCGTTCACTGAAGGAGGAGGCAGCTTGACCGTAATTCCACCGGTTGAAAATGATTTGGAATCCTACAACCTCTTGTCTTCCAATTATTTTTCGACCTCATTTATACAAAAGGTTCAATCTGAACGAGCCATTACGAACATTTCTTTTTCGCATCCGCTGTACCGGAATGTATTTGAAAAAAACGTTTCCAATTTTCAATCGCCCAACGTAAAGCAATTCTTCCGAGTAAGGACCTCGGCTCCGACCATCCTTTCTTTTCAGGATAACTCTCCTTTCTTAATCGGGGGCGACGGCACCTATCTGTTTACCGCATCCATTTCCGCCGGAAATTCCAATTTTAAAAATTCTCCGCTGATTGTCCCGACCTTTTACCAAATGGGC
>JBAUIP010000123.1:0-6239 GCA_049683055.1 Pricia sp. | reverse complement strand
TTCTTTTTCTGTCCGATTGATTGTTGTTGTAGTCCAGAAAAACAGGTATTAAATTAATGTTTCAACTCGGTAAAATGTTGTTTTGTATGTATGGTAACTCGTTATATCAAAACAAAACTAACCACTCACCCCCTCATGTAACCGGATAAAAACATGTTTTCGCTATTTTTATCGGTTCGGGAAAGCTTTTTCAAAGCGGTGTCGAGAGGGCTTTTTATGTTCAGTATATCCTTGGTCGCCACGTGGGTGTAAATCATTGTGGTTTCGGGTTTGGAGTGTCCTAACAATTCTTGAACGTGGCGTAATCCTGTTCCATTTTCGATTAGGTGGGTGGCATAAGAATGTCTCAACGTGTGAGGGGTCACTCTTTTTTGTATCCCTGCTTTTTTACACGCTTTCTTTAAAAAAGTACGTATGCTGTTGGCGCTGTATTTTTTCCCCGGGCGTCCTTCCACAAAATAGGTATTAGGGGCATAGGTCATAAAATAATTGTGGAAAAGAGGAACAAAGCTTTCGGCAAGCATTACGAAACGGTCTTTTCGACCCTTCGCGTTCTTTACAAATATCTGACGGCGGTCGATATCGATATGGGATAGTTCAAGGTCGATGGCTTCGCCTACACGGAGTCCGGCGGAATAAATAAGTGCCAAAACGGCCCGATGCTTTAGGTTGGCGGTGACCCGTAACAGGTCGATAACTTCTCGTTGGCTCAACACCGAGGGTAGGTATTTGCTTTTCGATGGTCTTTTCAGTTCCGGGTTGCTGATTGAACATTCCGGACAGAAGTCGGAAAAGTGCTTTATCGCACTGATCAGCTGCCGATGACTGCTGATACTGTATTTTTTCTCTGCCACTATGGATTCCGTGAAGAGACGTACGTCCGTATTATCGACGTCTGACAGTGGTTTTTCCTGTAAAAAATCAAAGAAATCGGCTACAAAGGTAAAGTAGGTTTTCACTGTACTTTCGCTCAAGCGCAATCCCTTTAAATACTTTACGTAATCTCGTACAAGCTGCTTGTAGTTTTCCGATAACTGCCGCTTTCGGATGGCACGGGGTTTTGGGGTTTTTGTCGGATGGACGGGTTTCTGAGGAGGCTGGGATTTTTGAGGATGTATTGATTTCCCGTAGCTAGCTATGTGAGGATGTAGGACATGGTCCGAGGCAATATTTTTTAATGGATGTGAGCTCGCACTTACTTCAATAGGATAGTTTTTGGAAATTTCTTTGTTTAGAGAGGAATCCGAAGGATTGGAAGATTTCACTACATCGTCATGACCGGACAAGCGGAAATTATCGATAGTTGGATATAAACTCTCTAAATCGGGAGCTCCCCACCAACCAGATAGTTGTAGTGAATCGGAGATGTCGTGGGAAGTCCTTTTGATGGGATTGGGCGAGTGCGAATAGGGCTTTAAGCGTGAAGCCCACATAGCATCGGAGGAGTGCATCGAATGGGTGAAAGTCATTGAATCGGTGTCAGTTGTTGAATTTTCTAAATCCATCGAAGCAAACAGATTCTCAGAGCTAGGTAAACGCTTGGAATTCTCGAATGTTAAGAAAGCGGAAGGATGCCCTACCTCATGAAAACGATCCAAATTACCAGAACCCGTCGAACCGAAAATACGCACTGGATTTCTAGGGATTTCCGAAATTGAAAAATTTCTAATATCGAAACTATCTGTAGCATTAAGGTCAAGGGTTTTCCGTCTCCGCAACGCGCTGTAGTTCACAAAATATTTCTTTTTCCTAAGGTGTTGGTAAGCTAGATTCTTATTTTCCACTGAGAACGGAACAAAGTAAACCTTTTCGGTCTTACTCCACCGCACCCCGGAAAGTTCTTTCACATGGCGCTTAATCTCCGTGTCATAATCGAATTGAAGGCCCAGTTGGTCAGAGCCCCCCTGCGTGAATTTGTATAGGGTAACTTTTTTCATAAGTAGTATCGGTTAGTTTTATTTATTGCATTCTTAAATAAGGTTTCAGGTTTCAGGTTTCAGGTTTCAGGCTTCAGGTCTCGGATCTCCAATCTCAGTTCCTTGAATCCTGTTCTTCGGCTTCCGGCTTTTCGACCTCTGGCTCTAGGTTTTCATCTTCCGCCTCTCGGTTCAGCCGATTTTCCATGATGTTCAATTTCTTCAGTTTGGCCTCCCACACAGCGAGGGACTCCTTATGTGTGTTCACTTTTTTGATGACATCGCGTACCATGGGATTGTCTTCGGAAGCATTTGAAAAAAACTGCAGGTTGGTCTCCAGTTGACGGATTTCCCCTTTGATTTCCTCAATCTTTTTACGGATGAAGCTTCGTTCGTTTCCGATGGCACGTTCGTTTTCGGAATCGGCCAGTCGCTCGATTTTATTGCCATATTTCAGTAGTTCTGCCTCTTTGCGGCCAATGTCCATTTTCCGCAGCAGTGCATCTAGCGTTTTATTGAACTTTTGATCGATTTTCTTTTTTTTGAATGGCACTCGGCCAAGGGTTTTCCATATGTCGATGTAGGATTTTACGGTCTTTAAATCCGTTTCACGGTTTCCTGAAGGTTTAACAGCGGTCAGTTTTGATAGATAGGATGTTTTTTTCTCGAAATTCTCCTCTTCTTCTTGTCGTCCCTTGTTGTTCAAAGCGTGCAGCCTGTCGAAATAGAAGTTACAGGTCTTTTTGAACTCCTTCCAAATTTTGTCCGAATATTTACGCGGCACGTGTCCGATGGTCTTCCACTCGGCTTGTATCCTTTTCATTTCTGGGGTAGCGGCTTCGAAATCCTCACTATCTTTCAATGTCATGGCCGATTGAAGCAATTCCCGTTTTTTGTCCAGATTTTCTTGCTGATCTTGTTTTAGGTTCTTATAGAAAGCGTTCTTTTTTCGGTTAAAGCTGCGTACGGCATCCTTAAAGGCGGTCCAATTTTTCTTGTTCTGACTGCGGGGCACCTTACCGGCGGCAAAAAAAGCGGTCCTCAGTTCTTCGAGTTTTTTCATCTGTTTTTGCAGGGCCCTATGGTTGTCCGCAAGATTATCGGCCAACTGGGCTATCGAATCGATTATTTTTCTTTTATCCTTCAGATGCTGCTCGTAGGTTTTTTCGAGGTCCTGAAAATGTTGCTGCCGTTTTTGGTGCAAGACCTTGGTGGCCTTGCTGAAGCGTTCCCAGATTTCCTCACGTTTTTCCTGGCCTACGGGGCCGATTTCTTCCTTCCAGATTTTATGCAGTGCCTGCAGTTCACGAAATGTCCGGTTTATGTCAGGCTCATTGGCCAAGGCTTCCGCGCGTTGTACCAGTTTTTCCTTTTCTTCGAGATTATGCTTAAAATCGAGGTCGCGCATTTCACGGTTCAAGTGCAGAAAATCATAGAATATTTCCACGTGGTGCCGGTAGTTTCGCCAGGTATTATTATAGCTGTCCCGAGGTATCGGTCCGGCGCTGTGCCATTTTTCCTGAAGATTTTTAAAGGTCTTATAGGTACTGCCCATGTCTTCTTCGATACTGGTCAGTCCTTTGAGTTCTTCGATGATGGCCAACCGTTCTGACAGGTTGTCCTTTAGGTTTTTCTCCCTGTTTTTGTAGTATTGTTCCCGCTTTTCACGGTAGTCTTTATAGACTTCGTTGAACTGTCTTTTGGTGTTTGAATTGTATTTGAAATCGATTTCGCTGCCGCCACTCTCTATGAATTTCTCTTTCTTGCCTTCCAGAAAGGCATCGAATTTCTGGTCGAATTCATATTTGATGCCATCCACATGCTTTTTGATGGCCTGCACCTTTTCGTTCCGCACCAATTTTTGCAGTTCTCCGACCAAATTTTCCATGGACATCGATTCATAATCCGATGTCGGAATACTGTGACGCCTTTCGTTGTCTGTATCCTCTGCATCTTCAGCGTTCTCGTCATCGATTTCGTTGTCATCCTCATCTCTATTTTCAGGGGATGGGTTGTTCACAGGCTTCGACGTTTTTTGCGACGCTGGGTTTTCTGCATTTGCGGAATCCGATTTCTTTTGCTTTTCTTTAAAGGATGCGGCAGTATCCGATGTTTTTTCATTCAAATGGGAGTTGACCTTCTCCGGATCCGTAGTAACAGGATTTCCTGCGGCTTTTTGGGATGTTGTGGGGGAATGATTATCATCTTTATCCGAGGGCGAATCGACCTTCATCGAATCTAATTTTCTAGGATTTTCCGCGGCTTGGGATGTTGAGTGAGAATGATTACCATCTTTATCCGAAGGCGAATCGACCTTCATCGAATCTGATTTCATAGGCTTTTCCGTGATTTTTTGGGATGTCGAACTGGAATGTACCACCATCTTATCCGAAGGCGAATCAGACTTTACTGAGTCTGATTTCAATGATTTTTCCGCGACTTCTTTGGGTGTCGAAGGGGAATCGGTATTTTTTTTCTCCACAAGAGGATTGGTCTTTGTCGAATCGGACTCTGCCGGATTTTCTTCGGTGTTCTGGGAGGCGGATGCCGAAGCGATGGGATTTGAGGTCTTTGCATCCCGAGGGGAATCCGTCTTTTTTTGATTGGATTCCATAGAATTATTTTGCATTTTCTGGGATGCTGATGTTGGGGGTGTGGGATTTGACGTATTTTTCTCCGTAAGGGAATCAGATTCGGAAGAGCCGGATTCTAGCTGATTTCCATCCGTTGTAGGGGATTCCGGTGGCATGGAAGTAGGATTTGACTGCCTCGGATTTGTGGGAACGCTTCCTCTAGGGGAATTATTTTCCGACAAAACGTTCTGACTCTTTTGAGATGTGGATGGCTGCTCCGGTTTGTCTTTTTCCTTCCCTTCCTCCATGACATTGTTCGTTGATGAACCATCAAGATACTAACAACGGTGAAAATGGCAAAGGGGATGCGTGGTTTCTTTATCGATTCGAAATGATTTAAGGCATTGAGGCCGAAATACCAAAAATTTCCTGCAATCGATGGTTTCAAGACCGAACCAAAGTTCTGATTTGCCAATCAAATTTCTACTATAGCACTTAATATAACTGGTTGCCACTATTTGTGGCCAAACCTAAATTATTCTTGAATCGTCATATTTCCACGGAACACTTTAAATAACTATCAATCAGACTCTTGTGGCTGAATTTCTTGTCTGCCGGGTTTTCATAATTGTTCCCCCGCAAGCGGCGGAAATCCTTTTTTGGGTGCGGACTTTGTTGGTTGTCGATTTGGTGGATGTTCCCAAGGGCATTCGAGAGTGGCAGTAATCAATCTTGACCGGACTTGCAAAACTCCACGATTTCTGGATTTTCAATTTACGACCATTAAGCAATTTCCACTAATCTTTGTCGGCGGATTCGTTCTATTCCCGGCCCTGCCAGATTTCCCAGGCACGGTCCGCCTGAAGTTGTAGCATATGATGTCCGTTTACAGTTTCGGCACCCTGCCTTTTACCTTCCTGCAGGAACGCCGTTTTTTCCGGATTGTATATCAAATCGAACAATAAGTGTCTTTCGGTAATAGAGCCGTATGGAATATTCGGTTTTTGATCGATATTCGGATACGTCCCCAATGGGGTGCAATTCACAATAATGCTGTGTTCGGCCATAACAGATGAATCCAAATCTACATAGTCGATTTGATGTCCCTCGGGCGAGCGGGATGCATAGGTAATTCCGATGCCCAACCGACGGAGAACAAAAGCGATGGCTTTGGATGCGCCTCCGGTACCCAAAATCAGGGCCGCGGAATGATGGGGTTTCAAAAATGGTTCGATGGATTTTTCAAAACCATAGGCATCCGTGTTATGTCCGATCAACCGTCCATTTGTAAACTGTATGGTATTTACGGCGCCGATTTCGCGGGCTTGTTCGCGCAAATCGTCTAAATAGGATATAATTTTTTCTTTATAGGGAATGGTGACGTTCATTCCCCGAAGCTCCGGATTGGATTCCAGGAGTTCTGGGAATTTTGAAACATCTTTTAAATCAAAATTTTCGTAAGAATACCCCTCTAATTCCAAGTTGGAAAACTTATCCGTAAAATATCCCTTGGAAAAAGAATAGGAGATATCTTTTCCTAGCAATCCATATTTATAATTTTTTTCAGTCAAAAAAGTAGGAATTAGATTGTTAAAAAAATATTAGTTGTCGGGTTGTCGGGTTGTCGGGTTGTCGGGTTGTCGGGTTGTCGGGTTGTCGGGTTGTCGGGTTGTCGGGTTGTCGGGTTGCCGGGTTGCCGGGTTGCCGGGTTGCCGGGTTGTCGGGTTGCCGGGTTGTCGGGTTGCCGGGT
>JBAUIP010000122.1:0-6174 GCA_049683055.1 Pricia sp. | reverse complement strand
TAAGGTTTCAAGGTCTTCCTGTTCGCCGGAAAAATCGGACAAGGTCCGCTCAACTTCGGATAAGAGTTCTATTTGGATGCTATCCTGCAGTTTGGCGACCCACACGCTATCGGTATATTGAGCGGGAAATAAGTAGGGATAGGCTTTTTTGAGGATAGGAATATCCAGGGGCTCTGCCTCGGCAAACTCCCGGTCAAAGCGGTTGACTTGGAGGTCCACCTCAATTTTTTCAATGGCATCGGCCACCTCATCGTTATCGTTACAGGAAAAAACCATCCCACAAATCAGCAAAACGATAAAAAGAGGGACGCCCTTCAAAAGTAATCTCCTGTACATTTCAATTTTAGACGGCAAGGCTTTATTTTTAGAGGGCAAAGTTAAGGGACTGTTTTAAATATCCTATAAAAATTCTTATCACCCAGTTCAGAACAATCTACAAACGAACAAAGAAAAAATAACATCTTATGAAGATAGAAAAGGTAGCGGAACATATTGTAAGTTGGTTGAAAGAGTATGCCGAAAAGGCTAGCATGAAGGGATTTGTCATCGGAGTGTCAGGAGGCATCGATTCCGCGGTCACCTCCACGCTCTGTGCCAAAACCGGACTTGAACTTCTCGTACTTGAGATGCCCATCCACCAAGCTGAAAGTCAGGTTTCGAGAGCATCAAGGCATATTGAATGGTTGCAAAAGAACTTCGCAAACGTGAAAAGGGAATGGGTAGACCTGACCCAGGTTTTCGATAGCATGATTTCGGTACTGCCCCCGGTGGATAATGAGGAAGACCGCTTTATGTCCCTCGCCAATACCCGAGCCCGCCTTCGCATGTCAACCTTGTACTATTTTGCCGCCCTTGAAGGGTACCTCGTAGCCGGAACCGGAAACAAGGTGGAAGATTTCGGTGTAGGATTTTACACCAAATACGGCGATGGCGGGGTCGATTTGAGTCCTATTGCCGATTTACTGAAAACACAAGTTTATCAGGTGGCGGAATTTCTAAATATCAATGAAGAGGTTATCAAGGCAGCGCCGACAGATGGTCTGTGGGGCGATGACAGAACGGATGAAGACCAAATCGGGGCCTCGTACCCTGAACTGGAATGGGCCATGAAAATGCAGGATGAGGGGAAAAGCGAATCCGATTTTTCAGGGCGGAAGGCAGAGGTGTATCGCATCTTCAAAAAATTCAATTCCGCCAACCGACATAAGATGATTCCCATACCGGTTTGTGAGATTCCCGAGGCATTAAGAGGGTAATTTAACGTAAAAGCATGTAATCTAAACGAATAAAATACTGAAAACACGCACTTTTGGGAAAAAAATAGCACATTTGTTAAACAAATTAGATATTAAAACCTTACATTGCATGTCAGTATTTTTAGACGAGCTAACCTGCGTTTTTTATCTAGAAAAAAACATACAAAATGATTAAAGTATTAATTGCGGACAACCACCCTATCATTCGTATGGGTGTTACCAAGGTCCTTGACGACGCCAAAGGAATTGAAGTTATTGAAGCCGTTTCGACTACTTCAGAACTTTTCGAAAAACTTGAAAACCTTACGCCCGATGTCGTAATGTTGGAAATGGATATTCCAGAAATCAATGGTGTGGCCACCTTGAGGAAAATCAAAAAGACTTATCCTGACGTCAAAGTACTTATGTACAGCGGACAGTCGGAAGATGTTTACGCTCTTAGTACCATTAGAGCTGGAGCATACGGCTACCTCTCCAAAGCATCGGATATCGATTACATTATCTCGGCCGTCAAAAAAGTTGCTGATGGTAATATGTTCATTACCAATGAGCTAGCCCAAAGATTAGCTTTCGACGAAGGCACTCAGAAACCAAGAAGATTTTTCAGAAAACTATCCACGCGCGAGGTCGAGGTCCTGAAATTACTGGCTAGTGGTAAGCGTAACAAAGACGTCGCCATCGGGCTAAACCTCAACGAGAAAACCGTAAGCACCTATAAAGCACGGTTGATGAAGAAATTGAACGTCGACAATATGGTCGACCTCTTACAACAGGCCAAAGCATTGGAACTGTACTAAAAGTCAAATTTTAGATAATCTTAAACCTGAGGACTTTTAGTTGTCTTTGGGTTTTTTCATGCTCTTTTTTGAGATAATCACACTTAAGATAAATGTAAGAAAATTCAGGTATTTACGAAGTAATAATCCAACTATAATTATCCCCTGTTCTTACGATAAATCTTAATTGTAAGACCGGTTGTACAAATCTTATCCAATTCAACAATGAACGTGATTCTGACAGAAATAACTTCAGATTATGAGAGAATGTTTGTGTTCATGTTGGTGGTCGCTTAAAATTGACAATTAGGGGAGTTCGGGAAGCAGAGAAAAAGCTCAGATTGTTATAAACTGTTGATATCATTGAAACCGTTAATATCAATGATATTGTAGATGCTCTTGATACTTTTAAAACCAATACAACTTCAAATGGCCTTTAGGACAAGACACGATTCAACTTTTTGTTCAACAGTTTATTCAGGTTAAGATAGTTCATAATCTCCTCCAAGGTTTCGCGGTGGTCCTCATTTGTTTCTTGGGTATCGTTTTGAAGGGAGAGCATCCTCTTTTTTATCAAGAAACAGCGTAAGGTCAAAATGGTCTCACTCACCAGCTGGGCCACTCCCGCTTCTTTCTCCTTTGGGAAAATGTCTTTTCGCTCCCAATTGTGGAGCACGTATTTTTCTTCCTCCATCAATATCGAGGAAACTTCCGATACCATTTCTTGGTCTAAATTGGACAAAAATGTGTTTATGGAAAAGTCGTCGTTCTCGTTAAGCGCTTCGATCAACTTGTAGTAAATGCCCCTGAAATGTTCGTTTGCCAGTTCGATTTCATCTTCCTGAAGATCTAAGTAAATCTTTTCGTACACTTTAGCTTCCAAGGACAAGGGCTCTAATATCAAGTCACCGGCCTCATTTTCTTTCAATATCAAATCCTCGAACTTCTCCTGTTCGTTACCGTATAGCAGCAACATCTCGATAATCTTGCGTTCCAGTTCGTATTGCACATCGACCTTCTCAACACTTACTTCGTTCTTGACAACATCAAAGGCCTTATGCCCCTGTTCCTGTTTTGCCTTTTTCGCCGTATCGGCGGCCTCTTTTTTGGTGATTTGGGCTAAAGTACTGAACAGAACGCCCTCGGATACGTTCATAATTTGGGCACATTCCTGAAGATAGATTTCCCTTTTAATAGGGTCGGGAATCTTGGCGATGCTGTTGACGATATCGCGGACCGTTTCCGCCCGTTTGATTGGGTCGTTGGCCGCTTCTTCCGCCAAAAGGTTGGCCTTGAACTGGATGAAATCCTTGGCGTTTTCATCCAAATAAGCGACGACATCTTCTAAATCATTATTCTTCGCATAACTGTCCGGATCTTCACCCTCCGGGAACGTGCATACCTTGACGTTCATGCCCTGTTCCAAAATCAGGTCGATACCTCGAACCGAGGCACGCAACCCAGCGGCATCCCCATCAAAAAGCACAGTTATATTCTGGGTAAGGCGATTGATTAACCTGATTTGCTCCGGGGTCAAGGCGGTACCACTTGAGGACACCACGTTCTCTATACCGCGTTGGTAGAGTTGGATTACATCGGTATAACCTTCGACGAGATAACAATTATCTTCTTTCGCGATGGCCTGTTTAGCGAAAAAAATGCCATAAAGTACCTTGCTTTTATGGTAAATCTCGCTCTCGGGGGAGTTCAGGTATTTGGCGGCCTTTTTGTCGTTTTTAAGGATACGGCCCCAGAAGCACAGCACCCGCCCGCTCATAGAGTGGATGGGAAACATCACGCGGCCCTTGAACCGGTCGAATTTTCTGGGATTGTTGGGGTTTTGGGCATCTTCTTTGACAATGGTGAGTCCGGTTTTGTTGAGATAATCGAGCTTATAGCCTTTATCGAGGGCCGCTTTGGTAAAACCATCCCATTGGTCGAGGCAGTAGCCGAGTCCGAATTTTTTGATGGTTTCGTCGGTAAAGCCCCGCTCCTTGAAGTAGCTTAGGCCGATGGCCCTGCCAAGCTCGGTATCCCACAACATTTCCGAAAAATGCTTTTGGGCGAACTCGGAAACCAAATACATGCTTTCCCGCTCGTCGGCTTCCTTTTTTTGTTCGTCGGTACGTTCGGTCTCCTCAACCTCAATGTTGTATTTTTTGGCCAGGTATTTTATGGCCTCGGGGTAGGTGAAGTGTTCGTGTTCCATCAAAAAGGCAATGACGTTGCCACCCTTGCCACTGCTGAAGTCCTTCCAAATTTGCTTTACAGGCGATACCATAAAACTCGGGGTACGCTCGTCGGTAAAAGGACTCAGCCCCTTGAAATTGGCCCCCGATTTTTTCAGTTGTACAAAATCGCCAATGACCTCCTCCAAACGGGCGGTTTCATAAACTTGGTCAATGGTAGTTTTTGCAATCACAGCGTATGCTTAAAACAAAAATAGTGTCTAAAGATAAGACACTATTTCCATATACAATTTGAGGATTGTCGATCAAGTTTTTCAGCCACGGTATCGGCATCAAAAATTGACGACACCTAGTTTATTCCGCTGCAACTCTCCAAATAACACCACTGTCATCATCGTTGACCAGCAGTGAACCGTCGGGCGCGACCGCTACCCCTACCGGACGGCCGTAAACTTTACTTGCATCGCCATCGGCAATGAAACCGGTGAGAAAATCTTCGGGCTGCTGCGGTTCTCCGTTTTCAAACGGGACGAATACCACCTTATAACCGGCAAACTCGGCCCGGTTCCAAGAGCCATGTTGTCCGACAAAAGCACCGTTTTTATATTTATCCGGAAAAGTATCGGCCTCATAAAAGACCAATCCTAAAGAGGCCGTGTGACTGCCCAAGGGAACATCGGGAATGATTGCCTTGTCGACCAGGTCTTGATGCGGTTCATCGTTCCATCTCGGGTCGTTGATGTCTCCATAGTAACTGTAAGGCCAACCATACCATCCGCCTTTTTCGACACTGGTCATGTAATCGGGCACTAGGTTATTTCCCAATTTGTCGCGTTCGTTGACTGCCGTCCACAGCTCACCGGTAACCGGGTTCCAGTCCATTCCGACCGGATTTCGGAGTCCATCCGCATAGATGATTTCACCGCTGCCATCAGGGTTTACCTCCAAAATATTGGCTCGTCGTTCTTCCTTTTCCATGCCCTGTTCGCCCACATTACTGGCGGAGCCGACAGATATATAAATTTTATTGCGTTCGGGATTGGTAATGATATTCCGCGTCCAGTGATTGTTATATCCACTGGCGGAGAGTTCGACGATTTTTTCGCCTTCCGCTTCTATCTTGTTCTGTCCTTCTTGGTAGGGATATCGGTACAGGCCGTCAGTATTTGCAACATAGAAGTAGCCATCCAGAACCAACATACCGAAATTTTTGTTCAGTCCTTCCAAAAAGACATGGCGTTCATCGACTTCGCCGTCCTGATCGGTATCCCTTAACAGGGTGATTCGGTCGGCGCTGTCCTTTTTGTCGGCCTCCGATACGAAAATATCGTTATTGGGAGCGACGTAAGTCCACCGTGGAAACTGGAAATCGTCCGCGAACCGTGTTACGGTAAAACCCTCGGGAGCTTTTGGGGTTGCGCCTTCTTCCCATCCGATAACCTCGCTGCTGTTGCTGACCGATTCCGAAGCGAACGGGGCGACCAGTTCCAGAGGACCAATGGCGGTCTGCACCGTGGTGGTGCCGTTGTCGGCCAAATCTTGCTTGGTTTCCGATGAAACCTCAGTTTTGTCTTTGCATCCTGCAACAAAAGCCATTGTGGTCAAAAAAATAAGTACTTTCTTCATATTTTCAGTATCCTTTGAATTAATAAGTTAATTTAAAGCATGTCCTTCTATATCTCAAAACCCGAGCTTCAATTAGCGTTTATTTAACACCGGCCATCTTAAAGCTCTTAAACCGTGACCATGTATGCAAACATCGATTGTCGCTTCAGTGCAATTAGTTTATGCGAGTTCTACATCCAAAAATTAGAACGGATACCGTATTTTTAATGTAAAATTCCATTATGATTCTATTTATTGGTACCCGCCCCGGTAAGACGGAAATCGAACACTTGCACGGTGTGGCCTGCCCCTACTGCGAGCAAACGGGTACATTGACCGTTTCAAGGA
>JBAUIP010000121.1:0-11484 GCA_049683055.1 Pricia sp. | reverse complement strand
AGTATTCTAGGATTGTGTTCTAGCAAAGGGTAAATACGTTTTTTAGTTGACGGGCCGACTTTGGCAAAGTTCCTGTTCATCACAAAATCCAGTATGTTTTACCCCAATAGCTTATTTTCCATATTTCTCAGGAGTTCCCGGATTCGATTTTTTAAACTTTCTGGCTCCAAAATCTGTGCATAATCGCCGAACATCAGGTACCATCTGGCAAAGCCGTCTTCCACATGGTAGGCCATAAAAGTCATTTCCACTCCCTTCTTTGTGATGGTTTCAGAGACGAAACCGTATTGCTTTCGGGTAGTTTCGATATATCTCGCAATTTCCTTGTCCACCAGAATCCGGATCTTGGTCTTTTGAGTATCCGATTTTTTATTTCGGTGCTCGTCGATGGTGCCGTGTTGTAGGTGGAAAGGGTTGCGCGTACGTCGGATCTTCACCATCCGATCGGTGCGGAATTGCCGGTAATCCTTACGGAAATGGCAATAGCCCAACACGTACCAAAAATTGTTCTCGTGAAAAAGTCCGACGGGTTCGACAAGCCGTTCTGAAGGTTTATCCGCGTCCAGCGAATGGTATTTTAAGAAGACTTGCCTTTTTTCCGCTATACTTTCGAAAAGGATTTCAAGCGCATCGGGAACGTCCTCATTAAAAAGTGCCTGTGCAGGGTCAATGCGTACCTGTGATTCCAAAGCCGATATCCAATCCTTTTCCCTGCCTCGCAAAACGGATTTCACTTTAAACATCGCCGACTCGTGATAGGCTCCTAAAGACTTGTCCGTAAACTTCTGCATCAATTTTTCGGCCGCCACAAAGCTTCCGGCCTCTTCACGGGTAAACATTACGGGGGGCAGCCGATATCCCTCCATAATCGAATACCCGACACCTGCCTCGCTGGCTATCGGCACCCCTGAAGCTTCCAGGCTGCGAATATCCCGATAAATCGTCCGCAGACTAACCTCGAAACGGTCGGCCAAATCCTGTGCCCTCACAATCCGTTTGGACTGTAATTGAATCAGTATGGCGACGATGCGGTCAAAACGGTTTATAGTATCAAGGCCCATGATTGCATGATAGATATCCCAAAGATAGGGCTTCCAACCAAAGCCCGTATCGGATGTCAATCCCATTTTGCCCTAGACGAATTTTTTATACAATCAGTTTTCTGCTACTGACAAACAGCTGTCACTTGTCCCTATTAATTTCGTCCTTAGAAATAATAACTATTTAAAAACTACAATTATGAACACAACAGAAGCACAAATGCAAAAGACACCACAGGTAATCGCCCCAACGGAGTTACTGGTACATTGGCAAGGACACAGAAGCCTCACCCGCAAAGTAATCGAGGCCTTTCCCGAGAAAGAGCTTTTTAATTATTCCATAGGAGGCATGCGCCCTTTTGCCGGTATGGTTAAAGAACTTTTGGGCATTGCCGGGCCGGGCATCCGTGAAATCGTGACCGGGGAGACGGCCGAACTCAAGGAAGATTTTGATTATAGTAACAAAAAGGTGAGCCTACTGGAAGCTTGGGATAGCACCACCGAAGAAATCAATAATCTTTGGCCAAAAATCACCTTGGAACGGTTTCAGGAACACATTAAAACTTTCGGACAATATGAGGGCACGGTGCAATCTTCCATTTTCTATTTTATCGATAACGAGATTCACCACCGTGGACAGGGTTATGTGTATTTGAGGTCGCTCGGAATCGAACCACCTATGTTTTGGGACCGGCAAGGGGTGTAAATCCTATAAGTCAAATGGATAATTTGCCACTCTTGACTAGGCGAATAAATACAACATCGATATTCATCAATATAAAATGGTACTGATATTCAAAACGTCGGTTTCGAAAAGAAATGAGCTCAGACGGTTACGGCCTTTGCTGAACAGGATACTGAACGGTGATGGGAAATGGAATTTCGATTTGGAGGATTGCGATAACATCCTCCGGGTCGAGACCAAAGAAGTTGGGTCCGTTGCCGTTTCCTCATTATTGCGGATTCATGGTTTCTATTGTGAGGAGTTGTAATACTAGTGAATTGGTAGATATGGATATCGGCGGATATAGTGCAGTGTTGATGCCGGATTTTATGCGTGTAAATTAGGTCACAGAACATCCTTTTCCTTATTGGAATGGATTATAAGGATGCCACCTGCAGGTAGAAAGTCCCGACTTTTCGCGAGATGGGGCAACTGCGCTACTTTTTGGGTCAAAAGACCTCTCCGCGAGCCAAGGGAATCCTTATTTTTGCAAAAAAGGCCTATGAACCTAGTCAAGACAGATAAGAAACGGATCATTATCATCGGAGGCGGATTCGCCGGAATTTCCCTGGCGAAAAAATTGCAAGGACTCGACATGCAGTTGGTGGTCATCGACCGTCATAATTATCACACCTTTCAGCCCTTGCTTTACCAAGTATCCACTAGTGGGCTCGAACCGGATTCCATCGCGTATCCTATCCGGAAAATACTACGGAAAATCGACGACTTTCATTTCCGTTGGGCCGAAGTTACCCATATCGACCCCGAAAAACGGATGGTTCATACAGATAAAGGAGATTTGGTATACGACTACCTCGTCATGGCGAACGGCACCCGTACGAACTTCTTCGGAAATAAGGAAATCGCCGAACACGCGATGCCGATGAAGAGCGTTCCGCAGGCGCTTGATATTCGAAGTTTGATGTTGCAGAATTTCGAGAAGGCCGATGATTGCGATGATCTTGAGGAGCGAAAAGCATTGCTCAATTTTTGCCTCGTCGGGGCAGGGCCGACCGGGGTCGAGCTTTCGGGTGCCCTGGCCGAACTGAAGCGCAATGTATTTCCGAAAGATTATCAACATTTGAACGTCGACGAAATGGAGATACACCTGTTCGAGGGCGCCGACCGCGTGTTACCGCCCATGAGCGAAGAGGCATCCGAAGATGCGACCGAGTTCTTGAATGATTTGGGGGTACAGCTACACTTGAATACCATGGTAGACGATTATGATGGCGAAACGGTCACCATCAGCGACGGCACCACCATGCGCTGTAAGAATTTCATCTGGGCGGCAGGGGTAACGGGAGCTGCCATCGAAGGATTTTCCAAAGATAAACTGGTCGAAAAACTGAACCGTTTCAAGGTCAACCGATTCAATCAGGTCGAAGGCTATGACGATGTTTTCGCCATCGGCGATATCGCCTATATGGAAACGGAGGACTTTACAGCAGGCCATCCACAGGTGGCACAGCCCGCCATTCAGCAAGGTGAACATCTGGCGAAAAACCTTAAAAGGCTTTTGAAGGGGGAAGAGATGGAAAAGTTCAACTATTTCGACAAAGGCACGATGGCAACCGTAGGAAGAAACAAGGCGGTGGTTGATATACACAAACTGAAATTCGCAGGCTTTTTTGCTTGGTTTATCTGGATGTTCGTACACCTCATGGCTTTGGTCGGTTTTCGAAACCGAGTGGTGGTCTTTTTCAATTGGGTGTACAACTACATCAACTACGATAAAGCTGCGCGAATTATCGTACGGCCGTTTCGTCCTGACAAATAAATGTCCTAATGGATTCTTAACTATCATGAATCGATGCAGTACTTTTTCGACGGAATCCAAACATTACTCTCCTTTTATTTTTGCACAAATGAGATAATCAATTTATCCTTGAAAGACGTTCGGCTTACACCCTTGAAAAGCTACAATTCATAGATAAATTCTTACCAGATATACATTTTCACATATCCTTATGTAGGTATTGTACTACTTTTATGGAAATGCCCAACAGCCATGAATTTAATGCATGCCGACGACCGCCTAAGTTCCCACGCATTGCGTGAAGAAGTTTTGATGTCAAGCCTCTCTGAAATCTTAAAAGCTTGCGAGAGTTCGAAATATTTGATGGTATCCATTTACCTCATCGAAAAAGATAGGTTTCTTTTTTGTAACCGAAATCTTATCGATCATTTGGGAAAACAACTTTCTACCTTTTGGAAGGAAGGATGGGATTTTTGGCAGTCAAAAATTGATAACCAGGAGGCACCTATATATGTAATGCGGATACGTGAATTTATTAAAAGTCTTTTCACGCAGGATTCACTGACCTTAAACTATCATGTAACTAGCTGTGCCGGGAAAAAAATATACTTGGAACATGAAATCTACCTATGTAAAATAAGGGGATACACCTTGGCTTTCAATTATTTTTCGGACGTTTCCGACAGGGAACGAATCGAGAAGTGTTTCAGGGTTCATAATACTTATGATAATCACGAATGTTCCAAAAGAGTACTTCGCCGTATCTCGGTGCGGGAACAAGAGGTATTGCAACTTATAGCCAGCGGCTATTCATCTAAAGAAATTGCAGCAGCGCTGTTTATAAGCAATCATACTGCTATCTCACATCGTAAAAATTTGATACAAAAATTTAAGGTCAAGAATACGGCACACTTGGTAAGAAAAGCGGTGGCATATATATAATTGCCAACCAACCTAGCGATACTGTTATTTGGCCAATTTGAAAAATCCCCAAAAAAGGGGATTGTATTAAAGATTAGAGTTTCCCAAATTGCGTTCATAAGATAGAGTTATACCGATAGACCATAGCCGGGCAGTCCCCGAATAAAAAAGTGTCGATATATGCTGCTCCCCTTTCCCCTGATTATCTCCCCCTCAAAAATTCTTTGCTGATTCACTCAATGCGCCAGTTACTTGGCAAAGCCTTGTTCTAGCATCAACAGTGTTGAAATCGATTGTTTTCGATTGAGATTAAGTTACGGATGCTTAGAGCTGAATATTATTAGATGATACAAACCCTAAAAATTGAATTATGTCACTTGTGTTAGAGGTCGCATCGGCCGAAATCGGGATTAGGGAGTTCAGTGGAACTCGAACCAATCCACAAATATTAAAATATGCCGAAGAGGCAGGGTTCCACAACTATACTTCGGATGAAACTGCTTGGTGTAGTTTGTTCGCAAATTGGGTCGCGGTAAAATTAAGCCTGGAACGCTCCAAATCGCTGGCCGCCAGATCTTGGTTAAATACTGGTATCCCTATAGAGCATCCTGAACCGGGAGATGTAGTTGTATTTTGGAGGGTAAGCCGAAATTCATGGAAGGGGCATGTAGGCTTCTTCAACGGCTTTTCATCCGATGGCACCCGGGTCTATTGTCTTGGTGGTAATCAAGGGAACCAGGTCTCGGTAACCGCGAAGCCTATTAGCACGGTATTGGGATATCGCAGATTGCGACCCGAGGGCAGCGTAAGTTTCTCGGAAAAAAACCTGAAAAAGGGAAGTACGGGAACAGAAGTGGTGCAGCTCCAAGATGCCCTAAAACAATTGGGATACAACTGTGGCACTTCCGATGGAATATTCGGATCCAAGACAGAGCAATGCCTGAAAGATTTTCAGGCAACTAATCTATCCCTAGATATTAATGGGGTCTTCGATAAAGATACCCGGACATTTATGGTAGAAACGCTTAAAGTTCGAATGAATTAACATACTTATTAACCTTAAAATCCAAAATCATGGCAGATGTAATGAAAGTGCTTGAAGATCTAAAGTACAAAGCTGTTGGGGTAGACCCGACGACAAAAAAAATGCCCGAAGGCTATTTTGTATCCTTTCGGCCAATCGGGCTTCCGATACCCAAGGAAGATTTCTCCAACCCGTGGACCCCGACAGGATCGAACCTGAAGGAAATCATGGATTCAAAATCAAACCGTGAAACTCCGGTTACGGCAGAGGGCCAAGACCCCGCTACAATTGAAGCCGTATCAGCAAGTAAAATGTTGGATGACATGCAGTTTATGAGCGCCAATATTGGTGCAAGCATGCAGGCATTTCTGCAAACTTTTGTACTGACCGATTCGAAACTGGCCTTGGAGAGCACCTATAGAGCAGTGCCAAACGCTAGCAAGGTGAACGATTCATGGTACGCCATTATCAACGGTGCGAACGGTATTGCTCCCAACATGGAACTGAACGATCAAATGAAAGCTGCCTTAGAAAAAGCAAAAGCGGTTCTGATGACTCCCGAAGGCGATTCCACGGTTCATTACGAGAAGTATATCCAGTACCGTGATGAATACCAAGATTCGGTACGTACAAGGGACAAGCAATACGCGAACGCACTTTCAGATCCGATGAAACTTCAATTGTGGCCGATCCAAGGGAAGGGCTATCAAGATGATGTGGAGTTTGCCTGGGACCGGTGGCAGTCCATGGGGTTCAAGCAAGAGATCGAAGCCGCCACGGCTATAATGGCAAGTCAGGGTATCGATCCCGCCATTCTATTGATTGCACGCGCCAAGAAAAAATATGAGAACAGTCTGGTGAACATACCCAATATCGGTAACATTCCCTATACGTTCATGACCCCTTCAAAATGGTGGTCCGCTACGAGTCCCGATGGATGGAACTCCTATTCGAAAACGGATTTTCATTCGGAATCACATTTTGAATCCAACACCAAGAAAACCTCGGCAGGGGGTGGCTTTAATATAGGATTTTTTAGGGCCGGGGGCCACGGATCTTCTTCTGAAAACAAGACTTCCCTTGACATTAAGACGGAAAGACTGAGCATTTCTTTCGAGTATGCCACCGCCGATATCAATCGGGTTTGGATGGACACTTCGTTGTTAAGTCTTAACAATTGGTTCTTGGTGGGCGATTATCCGGCTAGCTGCATCTCCGATGGTACTTTCGATCAGCAGTTCAAGGTGAACGACCCGAAAGAGATGTTATTCCTTCCTTCTGTCGTGACCAGCATTATCCTGGCGCGGAACGTCAAGATAAAATGGAGTAAGACACAGAAGGATATCGATACCTTGGAGAAGGCGGTATCGGGAGGTGGCCGTGTGGGCTACGGGCCGTTTGTAGCTTTTAGCGCCTCTCACTCGAAGAGCGAGTCCAAAAAGGATTTCACTTTTGATGCCAATACGGAAGGAATTGAAATCGAAGGGGTTCAGGTGATAGGATACGTATCCTCTATAGTACCCGGATCACCCAAGAAAAATGGGAAGGATTTTATGAAAAAGACCGAGGTGAAGCCAATATCTGTGTCGGCACCGATTACCCAACCTAGCTCGCCAGCGCCGGTTGCTGGTCAAATAACCCCAACCCCGGTTTCCGGTCAGGCTGCACCAACGCCAGCGCCGGTTGGGGATCAACCCGCACCGACACCGATTGGGGATCAACCCGCGCCACTCGCAGGTCAGCCCGCTCCTGTAAACCCCGTTTCCCCACCAGTAACCGGAGAACCATCACAACCGGCATCCGAACCTACTGTTTAGGTGACCGATCGGTTTTGAATTAGTGTAAAAAGTAGTAGAACAGTTTAACTGATAATTATGGAAATCGATAATCTAATGGACCATGTTCGCAATTTCTTTAGCGAGCAGTATAAAGGAGTGGAAAAATCCAATTCTTTTCTATCCTTCGAAGCTTTGGGCACCATGATCGACCCCAATGATTTTATAGATGAAAATGATGAGATATCCGAAATAAAGGCTACCGAACAATTATCCATTTTGGGAGACCGCCTTCCAGAAATAGACGATATTTTCCTTACAAGTACATCTCGGTTAAGCACACTCTACAAGGTAATGATAGAAGGGGCTCAATTTTGCGGCGATAGTATCAAGGCAGAAGATTTGAGCCCTTATCTGGCGAAGTTCGGAGAAGTTAGGAGCGATGCAGTCTTCAAGTTCAACGAGGCGATCAAAGCATCTATCGAACGTCCGGAGGGGGATTATTTACCAGTGTACGGATCTCCCAACAAATGGTATGATCCGGAGGCTTCGTTTTGGCAAACAAAGATGTTCTCTACAAAAGAGGATAAAAAGTTGCCGCCCGACAAAAATCCTTCCGACAAAAAAACGGCCGTACCCTTGCTTTGGAAAACGAAGCTTATGGCCAATCCGGAAATTCTAAAAACTCAGGTAATTCAAGCGGTGAAGTTAAAACCGTTGAGGCTTTTAACGACGGCCAACGCTTTTAAGGCAAACCCGGTGCTGCATTCTAAGCCACAACCGATGGTAGCTGTGGTCAAACCAACTGAAGCTGGAAAAAAAAGTTTGAATCAAGGGCCGTTCACGGTTTCCGCGTCTAGTACAGTTAAAACGTTGAATAGACCGAATTCAAATCCGATTACCATAAAAGCAAGCGGCGGTGCACCGATAAAAGTGAATCCCGGGCAAAACAAACCAAATCCACCGACAACCGCTCAGGTCAAGCCCAACTTAGTATGGTCCAATCTGTCCGTTCTTAAACATCTAGACGTCGCCGAACGCTCCAAAATGACCAGTCAGATTGCCCGGAACAGCACGGTGCCGGAAGAACCGGTGCGTTCAAACGGCTTTGAGATGTCTTTTGATTATTGCATAGTGAATCTGGATAGGGGCTGGTACGACACGACCATGTTCCATTACTCAAAGTTATGGTACAGCCTATCCTTGGAAGAAAATTATTTTTCGACCGGGACCAAAAATGGCGAGAATTCCGGTTCATTGAAATGTATTCCTACCGCTATGATACTCATCAAGGATTTAAAGATCAAGGCAGCTTGGACCAATGAAGACAAACAAAATGCAAAAAACAGTGTCGGTCTTGGAATCTTCAACCTCAGCGAGAGTACGTTTACAAATGACGAACTCAACAACCCCGGTATGCAAATAATCGGATGGATGTGCGAAGTACTACCCCGGTTGCCGGAGAATTCAGACCCCCATGTAACATTCTAAAATAATTATAAGCCTATACCTAACCTTTAAAAAATTAATATCATGGCAAAACAAACAAGCAACTCGACCGCAGGGAATGCTACAAAGGGAAACTCATCGGGCGGTTCGACCACCACCAAAGGTCAATCTATAAGTAGACCAAGTAACGGGCCGGTCAAAGGCAGCGGTTATTCAGACCATTACAACGACGATTATGGCGGCAGTTCATCTTCGGAAACTCCCTCCAAGGGGCATAGTACCTATGATGATAACGAACACTACGATGGTAACTCTATCAAAAGAAATTCCACGAATGAGGATACCTACACCAATGATGGTTTTTCCGGTAACACAAAAGGAGAAACCGGTAGTTTCGACAGTGCTTACAACCATCGTCGTGACGACTCCTCTTACGGAAATAGCAAAGAAAATCCACAATACTCCAACGGTGACGTAAGCGACGCTCCCGTTGAAGGGAATACCACATCCTACAACGACAAATATGGAAATACAAACCAGACCGATTACAGCGATAGCGGCAACGAATCTCGATACGGTAAAAATGAGCCCATAAACGATCCTCCACCGTATGATGACCATAATGACGAAATTCTAGTCAAAAGACCGAACGAAGATAGCAACCAGAATGCTGCCAAAATCAGCCACGATGAAACCGAGGCTCATGATTACGCACAAAGAAGGGATGTGCCGAATAACCAAACCGCCAATACCATCGATAGGGTTTGGCTGTGGTGTGGCGGTGTTGTGCCGAATTTGGCAATTCAGAACCCGAATGCGGATTGGTGGAGCGATAGGGCTGCCCTAGGAATGACCGATTATGTGATTTCCTTGAACGATCACGACTTTTCCTCCGGCCTTGGCATAAAGTCGAACTACTTTGCAAGGGGAAATCGACCGGAACGATGGCGACCCATTTGTGAGGTTTTACGGATATCCGATTCTTTAGGTATTTCGCCACACTTGATGATATTCCTGCAACCGAACGCGAACATGATTCGGGAGGCCGCACAGGTATTGCAAGAAATAATACAGGATAGTACAGTGGTTCCGAGATCGATTCATCTGGATCTTGAAGGATGGTGGACTGGAAGGGGCCAAATCGAGAGAAGAAATGGAGAACTCGCAATTCAACAGTATTTTTATGATGAATGGCAAGGTCGAAAACCTGAAATGGGTATTGGTGTCACTTGTATCGGCAGTGTACCTGCGGCGATTCATGGCGCCCTTAGCCAGGTAGATTTTGCCATACCTCAAATGTATGCATCCGAAAGAAATTATGGCCGTCCGATTAGGTCCAATACAGTCCAGCAGCATTTTACCAGAGCGGTAGAGGCTTTAGGTCCGCAAGGAAAAGTCGTGATCGGTCAAACCAGTAACGGCAGGCATGTAGATTCGAATGTGATGAAAGAAATGATTGGGGCGGTACTCAACCTGAATCACGAAAACCATGGGACACCGACAGAAATCGTTTTTTGGTCCGACATCCATTTGCTTAATTCGAGGACCAACAAAGCTTTCTTTTTGAGATTGACAAATGCCGTAAAACAAAATGGCTTAAGTATTGAAGATTTAAATTCAATTTGAGGTTACAGATTACATGCAAGTAAATATGATGGAATCAGAAAGTAGATTGAAGTCTAAAAATTTCTATTCATAAATGGGAAAGAGCAATAAATTGTGAAATTCGAAAAACGAAAAAACCCGCTATTGGCGGGTTTTCAATTAAAATAGACCTAAACTTAGGCCGTATCCCTAGGCTGGTGATGGTTCTTTTTGTCCTTCACCTGATGATTGATTTTTTTACCATGGGTGGCTGCTTCGTCGATAGCCTGCTCTTTTAGGCTTTGATTTTCGCTTTTTTCAATCAGATTGTCTTCTTTGTTGTCTTTCTTCTTGTCGTCCATAATCTATGTTTTTGTAGGAATTGGATGTATCCCGAATCCCTCTTTAAAATTAGTACTCCTTAGGCACTCGCCAGTAATACAATAGCACCCACAATCAGTACAAGAAGCAAAACGATGACCAACGTGGCCCATGGAAACCGTTTTTGGTTCGACATGGTGGTCTGGTTGCGTACTTCTTCTACCGAATGCGGGTTATGCACCGGTGAACTATCCTGCGAAGTCATATTTTCCTTTGAATCTTCCATCCTCTGCCATTTCGGGAGTTCGATATTCTGTGGAGTTTTCCCCCATCAGACTGCTCTCGTTATTTGCTTTTGTCCGTGTTTGCTCTTTCAGGCGCTTCCAAGCCTTTCTTGCTCTCTGAGCCTTGACCGTATAGTGTGTTCTCTTCATCTTTTAGGTTCTTTGTAGTTGTGTTATTTGTAGTGTCCCTTCCCGGTACATCCAAATTATCACCGGTAAAATCCAGTTTTTGTTTTCGTTTCTCCAAAATGCGGTCATCTCCGGTATCCATACTCAATCCCTTGGAACCCAATGCATCGATATCTTCTTGGGTAACATCGGGGTCATACTTCTCTTTCTTATTTTGTAGCTCTTTATCTACATCTACGTTTTTACTGTCCATTTGGATTACTTCATTACTAAGGATTACATCCTTAATTGATTTACGCTAAACTACATACTTAAGAATTTAGTGGTGAGCCGATAAAAAATTATTCTTGATTCAAAAAAAGTACGGGATTGATTATTGTTGGATGGTCCGATTTCTAGGGGATAAATTGACCATCCTTAAAAAAATGTCGTAATTTTATATAGGATTCTAAACGTAGAAAGATGCCCTTATAC
>JBAUIP010000120.1:0-2210 GCA_049683055.1 Pricia sp. | reverse complement strand
GTGCAAAGCGCCCGATATTTTATTGGCCATGCAGCCCGTGGGGGTAAATATGCAGCGGTTTTTCGCATTAATGGAAAAGTATCCCGATTCGCTATTTTCCGCTCTGGTTGATAATATGGATACTTTGAGGGCATTCTCCGAAAAGGTGAAATCACAGGGTCGGACGGTTTCTCTTTGGATGGATATCAATGCCGGTATGGACCGAACGGGAATTACACCCCACAAACATGCCATAGACCTGTACCGCCGAATAGATACGGATCCGAGCGTCGAGGCTTGCGGCTTGCACATCTATGACGGCCATATCCGCAACACGGATGTCGCGGAGCGGAAACAAATCTGTGACCGGGCCTTTACATCGGTCATCGACTTGAAGAACAAGCTGGAAGCGAAGGGAATTTCGGTCAAGGGAATCGTGGCCGGAGGGTCGCCGACTTTTCCCTTTCATGCCAAGCGCGAAGGCGTTCAGGCCAGTCCCGGTACCACCCTGCTATGGGATGCCGGCTACGGAGGCCTTTTCCCGGAAATGGAATTCCTGCCGGCAGCTGTGCTGATGACCAGAATCATCAGCAAACCCGCGAAAAATATCATTTGCTTGGATTTAGGGCACAAACATTTGGCCTCGGAAATGCCTTTTCCCCGAGTAAAGTTCTTAGGATTGGGAGATATTAATCAAGAAGGCCAAAGTGAAGAACATTTTGTACTGGGTGTCGAAAATTCAGAAAACTTTGCTGTGGGAGATGTGCTGTACGCCATACCGATGCACATCTGTCCGACCGTTGCGAAATACGAGAGCCTACAGGTAGTTTCCGAGGGTCGGATTATCGACGAGTGGGAGGTTGTGGCGCGTAACCAACGGATTAACGTTTGAAAATAAATCCGGGCTATTCAAACTTAACCTGAAATTGGGCAAAGTCCCGCGGATTTCTGACCTTCAAGTACGCAGTTTAATATCGGAACCTTTAAAAAAATCTGCCACCGTCCACGTATTGTTTGGCACCTTGAAATTACTAACTATGTTCATCTTTGACGCCCACTTAGACCTCGCCATGAATGCCATGGAATGGAACCGCGACCTGACCTGGCCAGTGGCCGATATCCGAAAAAGCGAGGCGGGCATGACCGACAAGCCCGACCGCGGCCGCAACACCGTATCCTTCGACGCGATGCGCAAGGGCAATATCGGCCTTTGCATGGCCACCCAGATTGCCCGCTACGTCAAAAAGGACAACCCACTGCCCGGATGGCATTCCCCACAGCAGGCTTGGGCACAAACCCAAGGCCAACTAGCCTGGTACCGGGCGATGGAAGATATCGGCGAACTGGTACAGATTCGCGATAAAGCCGGACTCAAAAAACATCTGGAGCTCTGGCAGATTGGAAACCATACCGGGATTTCGGAAGGTAGCATGAAATCACTGTCGACAGCGCAGAACAATACAGTTCAAGAAAAACGTGCAACAATCGAGGAGGCCAAAACGCGAAAACTCAAACCAGAAAAAAAACCGATAGGCTACATCCTCAGCCTTGAGGGTGCCGACTCCATCATCTCAATGGCCCACCTCGAAAAGTCCTGCGAACAAGGTCTGCGGGCCATCGGCCCCGCTCACTACGGTCCCGGTACCTACGCTTTCGGCACGGATTCGACCGGTGGCATCGGCACCAAAGGCAAGGAACTGCTCAAGGAAATCGGACGCCTAAACCTCATCCTTGACGCCACCCACCTTTGCGACCAAAGTTTTTGGGAAACCATGGATGCGTATCAAGGCCCCATCTGGGCCAGCCATAACAACTGTCGCGCACTGGTCGACCACAACCGCCAATTTTCCGACGAACAGATCAAGGAACTTATCGATCGCAATGCCGTCATCGGAGTCGCCCTTGATGCCTGGATGATGGTGCCTAACTGGATCCGTGGCCAATCCACTCCGTCAAGTATGAACTGCTCATTGAAGCAAATGCTCGACAACATCGACCATATCTGCCAATTGACCGGAAACGCCAAACATGTCGGTATCGGCACCGACCTCGACGGCGGCTTCGGCACGGAACAGGCCCCAATGGATATCGACACCATCGCCGACCTTCAAAAAATTCCGCACATGCTCGAAAAAAGGGGATATTCTGATATGGACATCAAGAACATCATGCATCAAAATTTCCTTGATTTTCTGTTTGAAAATTTACCGTGAAACTGCAGGGTTTTAGAT
>JBAUIP010000119.1:0-2081 GCA_049683055.1 Pricia sp. | reverse complement strand
GGAAAACGGAGCATGGGACGGGAAGTTTTTGGTTCCGTAATGAAATTGGCGTAGATCCGACTGGGCTAGAATTGTAATCTGGTGCTATCGAGATATCTAAAACCATAGGATTAGTATGCACAATCTTCAATATAAAAATCTTAGATACAATACACGCTCGGATAGATTGGTGAAGGAAACGGGTGAATCTAAATCTTTCCCTTATTGCGTAGGTTCTTCTTTCGTAGGTTTTTCGCGGCGAGGCAAATAAATTAGTTCCTTTATTCCATGGTCTTCAAAATCTCGAAAATATCCTCCTCCGTGGTATCGGGATTGATAAAGCAGAAACGTGCTACGGTTTCATAGGTGTCTCCCTGTTTCCATTTCGTTGGGGTTACTAGGGCAAAGCCTTTACGTTGGTTTGTATAGGTCCAGTCGCGATAATTGTCCGGTGACCAGCCCTTTCGACGGAAGAGGACGCAAGAAAGGCTGGGTTCGCGCACCAGTTCCACAACGGGATTATCGATGATCAGCTTGCCGGCCAGATTGGCCAGACGAATGCCTTGCTCCACCGCCCATTTGTATTTGTCGGTGCCGTGCATGGCCAACGAAAACCATAAGGGCATGCCCCTCACCCGCCGGGTTAACTGAATCTGATAGTCGGAGGGATTGAAGCCCTGAGCACCTTCATCCTTGAAAATATCCAGATACGAACCTTCTTGAGAGTGGGCCTGTTTGGCCAATTCGGGATTTTTGTAGATTACCGCCCCGCAGTCGTAGGGCGAAAACAGCCATTTATGGGGGTCGATGGTGATACTGTCCGCCCTTTCGATGCCGTTGAAAAGATGACGAACGGAATCCGCGGCCAAGGCTGCCCCACCATAGGCCGCATCGACATGGTACCATAGTTTTTCGGTTTCGCATATTTCGGCGATGCCCGCGAGGTCGTCGATAATACCGGCATTGGTGGTTCCGCCCGTTGCGACCACCGCGAACAGGCGTTTTCTTTGATTTGCATCAAGGTCCGTAATTTTCTCGTGGAGGGCGTGGGCGGACATCAGATTTTCGGTCTCGACCAGAAGCAGGTCGACATCGATGACTTTAGCCATGGCCTTGATGGAGGAATGGGCACCGATGGAAGTTATGATGAGTCCTTTTTCATTTTTGTTCTCGGGATTTTTACGCCAATATTCCCTTGCGGCGACCAAGGCAGAAAGATTGGCAGCGGTGCCACCGCTGGTAAACACCGCAAAGGCCGGCCCGGGAAGTCCCGTTAACGATACGAGCCATTTCATGGCCTCGTTCTCGCAAAAAATACCGCCGGCGCCTTCCATCCAATAAGCGCCGTGAATACTGGATGCCGAGGTGACCAAATCGAACATGATGGCCGCCCTTGAAGGGGCCGCCGGTACGAAAGCCAAATGCCTTGGATGGTCGATGGGCACTGTCGCTTTGATCAGCACATCGCGGAATAACCTAAAGGCATTCTCGCCTCCTATCCCCTCGGAAGTAATGGTCTCGCCCACCAACTTTCGCAGTTCCGATTCTTTTTTCGGACGGCCCATTTCCGGAGCGGTATGGGTAATCCGGTCAATGGCGTACTTCATGACGTCCAAGGTCATTTCGATGGAGGCAATGTCAATTTTATGCATTTTGATTAGTTGAAATTAGTGCTTGATGCGATAGGGCAAGGTCACGCTTATTGAATCAAAGGACAGAATGGAATTTATTAAAAACCGCTGCTTTTCGAAAAGTGTGTTTCTTCGATTTGCGATTCTCATGACTTGAAATTATCGCTGAAGAAACGCTCTAAACCTTCAAAATCGAGAACTCCAACCGCAAAGGTTCCAAAGCTTTCATGAGCATGGGTACTAAATCTTCACCCAATTCCAAATACAACTGGGAAAAATTTAGATTACGTTCTTGTAAAGATTGGTTGGGGAAAAGCGCATTCTGTATCTCGGTCATTCGCCGTACCTGGTCCTCCAGCTTTCGTTTTTGTGCGCGTAGGAGACGTTTTTCGAGGTTGTCAAGTCCTTTTTTCTGCTTGACCTCCTGTGCCTTGACCGCACCTAAAAAGGATTTGTCGGTCTGTTCGGCCA
>JBAUIP010000118.1:0-8535 GCA_049683055.1 Pricia sp. | reverse complement strand
GCGGGACGCGGGAAGCGGGAAGCGGGAAGCGGGAAGCGGGGAAACTGGAAGGGAACAGAAACCGAAAATTTCAAGTATTGAAAAAATGCTTCTAAGATTTCATGAAAAACAGCTAGTATTCATGAATGCCGACTACTATTTGAAGCTAACCATGAAAAACAATTACTCTTCGGTTCAAATCATGAAAAACGCTTACCTTTTTGCGGTCTGTGAATGATTGCTCTTACCCTTCCGATTCCGACTCCGACTTCTTGCGCCGGAATTCCCGTTTTTTCTTTTTGTCAGGATCCTTGAACAGGCGTTTGAAAAAACCATCGCGTTTTACCGGATCACAATCCAATAATCGCACGACCCGCTCGTCAGGCTCTTCGAACCGTGCTTTGGTAATCTCATTGTAGGTCGGATGCCGGTTCAGTTCTTGCATGAATTTGGCAAAGATGGGCAGGGCGGCATTCGCTCCCTGTCCCATTGCGGTGGTTTTGAAGCCGATTTCGTGGTGGTCGAGGCCGACCCAAGTGATATGCAGCATTTTTGGGGTGAGGGCGACAAACCAGGCATCTTTGTTTTTCTGGGTGGTGCCGGTCTTGCCCGCAATGTCATTTTTTAGTTTGTAGGTGGTCCGCAGGCGGGAGGCGGTGCCCATGTTGACGGTGGATTTCATCATCTCGAGCATAATTTGCCGGGTCTGTTCGGAAAAGGCGGGCGTTTTGGCGCGTTTTGGTATGAATTCCGTCAATAAGGAGTCTTTTTGGTCGGTGATATGGTCGATGAGGTAGGGCAGTACCGCTTTACCATCATTTAGATAAGTGGCGTAGACACCGGCAAGTTCATTGAGATAGAGCTCGCCGGTACCCAGTGCGATAGATGGTTCTTCGGGAAGTTCCGTAAATACGCCCATGTTCTTGGCCATGGTCATCACGTTGGTCAATCCTGTTTTTTCCAGCACTTTTACAGTGACAGTGTTGACGGAATTGCTTAGTGCCTGTTCCATGGAGTAGTTCAGATAGGCCTCGTCTTCGTCACCGGAATTTCCAGGGGACCAGCCTTTCAGGTTTTCATATTCCACTTCCTCGGCGGAGAAATAGGTGCAGGGGGCAATTCCAGTCTCCAAGGCAGTGGTGTAAACGATGGGTTTAAAGGTAGAACCTACTTGCCGTTTGCTCTGGGCTACGTGATCGTACTTGAAATGTTCGAAATCCACCCCGCCGATCCAGGTCTTGACCGCGCCGGTTTCAGGGTCGATGGCCAAGGAGCCTGTGTTCAGAAATTTCATGTAGTGGACAATACTGTCGTAGGAACTGGATTCCACTGTTTTCTCGCCGTCCCATCCGGTTAGGGTCAAGGTTTTTGGGGATTTGAGCGAATCCATTACAGCGGCGTCATCAAGGTCTTGCGACCTTAGTTTTTTGTAGACATCGCTCGCGCGTACCACCTTTTCGATCAGTTTTTTATCCTTCAGCCAAGGGGCGTTTTTGCCATAACTATCCTCAAATTGCTGCTGTAACGAAGTCATATGTTCGCGCATGGCCGCCTCCGCCCAATATTGCATGTTAAAATCCAGGGTAGTGTAAATTTTGAGACCGTCAGTATAAATATTGTACTCCTTCCCGTCTTCCCGTTGTTTGATGCTCCATTTTTGCATTTTTTTGCGGACTTCCTCGCGAAAATAGGGGGCTAGTCCGTCATTATTATCGAATTCCCGATAGTCCAAAGTCAGGGGAACCGCAATAAGACTATCCTTTTTTTCAGCGGATATCTTTTCGTTATTGGCCATCGCCGAGAGCACCAGATTTCGCCGGTCCAGACTGCGTTTGGGGAAAATTCTGGGATTGTATCCATACGTCGCCTTGAGCATCCCGACCAAAACGGCGCCCTCTTCAACACTAAGGTCCTTGGCGCGTTTGTTAAAAAATTTGAGGGATGCACTCTCGATACCGAACGTGTTGTCCCCAAACGATACCGTGTTGAAGTAGTTGGTGAGAATTTCCTCCTTGGAATAAATATCTTCCAAGCGCGATGCAATGACCATCTCCTTAATCTTGTCCACCGCAATGTTCGATATTTTCCGATCTCTTCGTGGATACAGGTTTTTGGCAAGTTGCTGTGTCAGGGTACTTCCGCCGCCGGAAGATTGGTCCTGCATCAAAATGCTCTTGACCGCGACCCGTCCAAGGCTGGGATAATCGATACCGGAATGTTCGTAAAAACGTTCATCCTCAATGGCGACAAGGGCATCCAACAAATGCTTCGGGATGCTTTCGAATGGGATGGGCTGCCGGTCGTACAGATAGAACTTCCCGATCAGCACACTATCCGCAGTATAGACCTCGGAGGCACGCTGATATTGAAAGTCGGAGAGCGCATCCTTATTGGGAATCTTTCCCCAAAGACCCCAATAAACACTGAGTATAAATAGGATGAGAAGCGCAATTCCCCCGGCGATGGCAAGGATGGAATATCGAAGGATGGGGGATTTGATTCGTCGTAAAAGCAATGTGCTAAGTTTAGGATGCCGCAATATCCGATTAAAAAATAAAATTGCCGGTAGGCTTAACAATAGATTTAAAATCCTTGGCCTATTTTCGCGTAAAATTAGCTGTTATGAACGTAAAAAGGATGATTGCGATTCTCTTACTGATATCTGCCCAGACCTTCGCCAACGATGCGGTCTGGTCCAAAACAGGACACCGAGCAATCGGGGAGGTGGCGCAGGAACACCTGACTACCAAGGCTAAAAAAGCGATTGACAAATTATTGAACGGGATGAGTCTGGCCGAAGCCTCCACCTTTGGCGACGAGATTAAAGCGGATAGCATCTACCGAAAATTCAGCCCTTGGCACTACGTCAATTATCCTGCGGACGCAACATACGGTGATGAACCGCCGAGCGAAGACGGAGACCTGATCATCGGCATCGAAAAGTGCATCGAAATAATCAAAGATGACGGTAGTTCTAAATCCGACAAAGCCTTTTACTTAAAAATGTTGCTGCATCTCATTGGCGACCTGCACCAGCCCATGCATGTCGGAAGACTAGAAGATAAAGGGGGCAACGACATTCAGCTACAATGGTTCAACCGGGGTACCAACCTACACCGGGTCTGGGATTCGAACATGATCGACGATTATGGGATGAGCTATACCGAGCTGGCGGCCAATCTACCGAAGATGTCCAAAGCCAGAAAAAAAGCCATCCAAAAGGGGGATATCCGTGGTTGGGTGGAAGAGTCGCAGGATTTGGCCAATGAGGTTTACGAATCCGTCGAAATGGGGGAGAAGCTCTACTATCGCTACAGCTACGTTTGGTTCGATACGGTAGAAATGCAATTGGCGAAGGGGGGATTGCGGTTGGCGAAGGTACTGAACGGGTTGTTTTAGGTCTCGACTGCGCCTGTACTGAGCGCAGTCGAAGTGCTCTACAGTACATGCTAGATTGCGCTCGACTTGACATTCTCTACAGAGCTCGACTTGACCTTATTGATTACGCCTACGCTGAACGGACGCGAAGGGTGCGACCTGAATCTGCGAGCCCTGCTCTACCTTTAGCTTTGCAAATTTATCCAGGCCTTTATTTTAGGAATTCTGTTGCACGATGGGGTCTATAATTTCAATGCCTTGAAATCGCTAGGCCTTACCGCTTCGAAATCTTGTTCCCCGAAATGTTCTTCTGTCGGGAGCTCTTAAACCGGTCGACATCGTCTTGCCGCAATTTGGCATGTTTGGTGCTACGGCCCTGAACCCGTTTGCGCCACATTCTAAAACTACTGGGTTTCATCTCGCGGCGCATGATTTCGATGGTTTCCTGTTCCGAAATTCCGAATTGAAAGGTGATGGCCTCGAAGGGCGTTCGGTCTTCCCAGGCCATTTCGATGATGCGGTCGAGTTCACGTTCTGTAAATTCTTTTTCCATAGTGCCGCAAAGATACTCCGCCCGAGGCTGGATTGAAAACCACAACACTTTATCTTAAAAAGCCGGACTTAGACGAATAATTGAAATATGGCACAAGAATTGAAGTTATATTAGGGAAGTTTGTTGTGAGGACATTGGCCGCTACCCGACAGCTAAAGGCAGCAACTGACTTCAAGAACTCAAAAAGAGTTACAAAACAGGGTCCCACTAAAAAAATCGGTTTCTCGCGAAGCCGATTTTTTTTGTTTTAAACCGTAAATCCAAACAAAATGCGACGTGGCTATTCCCACTTAAACAATCACCCGAAACGTCAAATTAATCCGCTCCCCAATAGTTCTCGCGGTCTTGGCAATCTGATGCAGCCAATGGTGCTGGGTGGCGCCTTCCATTAGTAACAAGCTGCCGTGCTGAAGTAAAATTTTGTGTTTCAGGGATTTGTCGTCGCGGTGCTTGAGGTGAAAATAGCGTTCCTGCCCCAAGGTGACCGATGCTATGACCGGATTTTTGCCCAGTTCCTTTTCATTGTCGGCATGCCAGCCGTTGCTGTCCTTTCCGTGGCGGTAGAGATTCAAGAGACAGGTGGTGAAAACGACGTCGGTCTTGGTCTCGATTTTATTCTTGATTTCCAGCAGGGTGTCCGAAAATTCATGGGGCTGCATAGTGATGTTGGAGTAGGAGTAGGGCTTCCCATTATTGCTGTAGAGGGCGGTCAAGCGGGGCTGGGGATATACTTTTCCGAAGACCTTGATATCGTCTTGTTGCCAGGGTACCTCGTTTCGAAGCTGTTCGAAGTAGATATCCGCCTTCTGGATATCCAGAAAATCAGGGAAATAGCGGATGTCACTGTCCGGCAGACCAAGGTGGTGGTCATCCGGCTCGCTAAAAAGGTTCGGGATTTTTGTCATTCTTCTTAAGACTGACCCCTCGACTGCGCTCGGGGTGTCAACTTGAAAGCATCCAATTTTACTGCAACACCGTCTTCAACTGATTCCGATATTCGGAGGGATTCTGCCCCGTAAAGGCCTTGAACTGTTTATTGAAATGCGAAAAGTTGTTGAATCCGCTTTCGAAACAGACCTCAGTGATGCTGAGGGGCTGCTCCGCCAGAAGTTTCGAGGCGTGTACGAGCCGGTATTCATTGACGAACTGTGTAAAGGTCTTGTTCGTTATCTTTTTGAAATAGCGGCAGAACGAGGGCACGGTCATGCTGACCCGATCCGCGATTTCGTTCAAGGGAATTTCCTCCTTGAAATTGGCCTTTACATGGTTGAATACGATATTGATGCGGTCGTTGTCCTTTACTTCCGTCTCCATCGAGAATCCATCCGCATTTAGAATCTTGAACTCCTGCGAATTTCCCAGCTCGTTCAAAATGTTCAAAATCGATAGCAGGCGCTGGAAATCGGTCTGGTACTCCAATATTTCCATCTTTTCACCGATTTTGCGCTTTGTTTTCCCGTTGAAGGATATACCGCCCTTGGCCATCTCGAAGAGGGATTGGATTTTTTTCATCTCGGGAATGTCGAAAAAATCGTTTCCCAAAAAATCCGCCTTCATTTGAATGACGGTCTCGCTATCGTTTCCGGTCAGGGTATCGGTAAATCCGCAGTGGGGCAGGTTGCTGCCGACCAATATCAGGTCACCCTTTGAATAATAGGATACGTGGCTGCCGATCTGACGCTTGCCCGAACCGCCCTTGACGTAGACCAGCTCGATTTCGGGATGGTAATGCCAAACGGTATTCTTATTGTTTTTGTGCGCGTCGAACTTTTGGTAGGTGTACGAGTTACCAAAATTGGGTTCGATGGCCTCAAAAGCAGGTTTGTTTTGTGGGGTAACCTTCTCTTTCATATAACAAAGGTATAAAAGGCAATACAGAAAATCTTTACAAAATTACCGAGAAAGTGTTCTAAATTACCTTTCACCCCTATTTTGGCCCTAACCCATGGTAATATAGCACAGAAACCTGAAAATCTTGCAGTAGTGAGGGCGATATAACGGCCGTAAGTTTGTATCAGATTATCAACCCCACCTGCTTAGTTGCAGAAAACTGAATGTAAACGGATTCCCGCTCAGCGGGAAGGACAAAAATTAAATATTATGAAAAAAGTAATAAGAACAGCAGCAATGGTAGCCTTAATGTTCGCTACCGCAACAGGAATGGCCAATGACACAAAACTTAATGTGGATACCGCCAAAAACGTTAAAAGTCTCGTTTTTGAGATGGACGATAATTCCGGTGTCACGAAAATTAAACTCGTCGACGCGGATAATCACGTTATCTATTCCGAAAGTATCGCGAACGCATCGTATGCCAAAAAATTTGATTTGAAGGCATTGAACAACGGTCTCTACTATTTCACCTCCGAAAACTCCCTGAAGACGGTAGTTTATACGGTAAAGGTTGCGGGAGATGACGTGACTATTATCGAAAAGAGGGAAAATGCCAAGCCGGTATTTCGCAAAAAAAGCGGAATGGTCTATCTCAATCTTTTGAATCTCGGACTAAAGGATGTCGAGATTTCAGTCTACGATAGCAGCAATCGATTGGTGTTTTCCGAAAAGCGCGAGAACGAAATGATTATCGAGAAATCGTTCAATTTCAAGAAAGCGTACAAAGACAGCTACACCGTGGTTGTTAAAGACGACAACGATACCTATTACGAGAATATCGTAATAAACTAATCTATGAGTTTGAGTTGAGTTGGCCCCGACGGTTTTCGAACCGTTGGGGCTTTTTTTTTACGTTCTGGGCGGACGTCAGAATTGCAAATACCACCACGCCCAATACATCAGCCCAAATTGCAGCGGGATACGTAGGATCAAAATCCAATTGGGAATGCCTGCGGATGCTTTTTCGCCGGATAGCATATAAAAATGGACCAGTAGGAAGACGGCGAGCATGGCGATAATACCGTAAATAGATGCATCTTTGGTAGCCGGAAAACAAAGTCCGATGCCCAATAGAATCTCGGCGATGCCACTGAGGGATACTAATACCTTATGGCTCGGCAGATAGCGCGGCATGATGCGCAGGTAGGCCTTGGGTTTGACAAAATGCATGACCCCGGCGAAGATGTACATTAAGGCCATCAGGTAGAGGTGCCAAGGGTAATTCATTCTCCCTTTTTAGTGTTTGAAATCCAGCTTTTGATTTTTTCTTCCAACAATGCCAAAGGCACACAGCCGGTTTCCAAAACCTGATTATGGAACTCGCGGATATCGAAATGGTCGCCCAATTCCTTTTCGGCTTGGGCCCGGAGCTCCAGAATCTTCAATTGTCCTATTTTGTAGGACAGGGCCTGCCCCGGGTTCGCCATATAGCGTTCGATTTCAGAGGTGATGCCGGCTTCGGATTCCGCTTCGTTTTCCAAGGAATATTGGATGGCCTTCTCCCGCGACCAGCCTTTGGAGTGCAGTCCCGTGTCGACCACGAGACGGACGGCGCGGTGCATTTCGGCGCCCAGCATACCGAAATATTGGTAAGGGTCCTCGTAGAGTCCCAATTCCTTGCCCAGTGATTCCGTATAGAGCGCCCATCCTTCGCCATAAGCGCTGTACCAAAGAGTTTTTCGGAACTTCGGAAGTTCTTCGTTCTCTTGGGTCAGGGATATCTGAAAATGGTGACCGGGAATGGCCTCGTGCAAGAACAAGTCCTCGTCAGAATAGATGTTGTACTCCTCGACATTCGGAATCGGCACGTAGAAAATTCCTGGCCGAGTGCCGTCTAAGGACCCGGGATTGTATTCCGCACTGGCGGATGCCTCACGAAACGCCTCGGTACGACGGACTTCGAACGGGGTCTTGGGCTGCTTGCCGAACAACTTGTCCACCTGCGGTTTCATCTTTTCGTGGATGGCGTTGAAATTATCAATCACCTGTTGCGGATCGTCAAAGGGCATGAGATCTTCTTTGTTGCGAACGTGGTCGAAAAAGGCCATGAGGTCGCCCTCGAAACCGACCTGCTCCTTGACCTTTTCCATCTCCGAAGATATGCGCGCCACCTCGTCGAGCCCGATTTGGTGGATTTCATCCGCGGTCATATCGGTAGTGGTGTACAGCTTGATTTGGTGTTTGTAGTAGGCGTCTCCTTCGGGAATGGCTTGAATGCCACTGGTCTCCCGACCGGCGGCCATGTAATCGGATTCCATGAAATTGTACAGTTCCCGGTAAGCCGGCACGATGGTCTCGGTGATCATTTGGCCATAGGCATCCGACAGCCGTTGTTTGTCGTCATCGGAAAACGAATCGGGAAAGTTTTCGATGGGGGCACTGAAGAGATTTTCCTCTGCATCGGCCTCGGCAACGCTCGCCAATTGCGGCAGTACCTTTTTGATTAGGGATTTGGGAAGCACGTTTTCGGCGTTGATACCCTCCTCCATTTTGATTTTTGCGGAGGCAAGCCATTCACCATAATCTTCCAATCGGGAAAGCCAGTTGTCATAATCCTCTACCGTCTTAAAAGGCTGGGCACTGGTGCCGCCCGCCAATTGGCCGATCATCAGGTTCAAAGACCACATTTGGTCAATGGGTGTATAATTGTCAAAGTCAAGTGTCTCTAAATTGATGTCGCATTCCCATTTCAGTACGGCCTTGGTCATTTTTTGGTCCTCAGAAAGCTGATT
>JBAUIP010000117.1:0-1850 GCA_049683055.1 Pricia sp. | reverse complement strand
GCCGGAAAAACGGCCTGGCTCCAAGGTCCAGTGCGGATTTTCTGTCCAGGCCGAACTGGACGATACCCTTCCGGTTCACGTAGTGCACGATCTGGTAGGGAAGGCGCAGCTTCTTCTGTACGACATTGAATTTTGGATTGTGCTCCTGTATTTCATGGGCCTCCAAAAGCAGTGCGACAAGCTCGTTGCCGGTATCCACATAATCGATAGTGGCGGTGGACCGGCATAACTCATGCTCTGTGTCGTCCTTCCGGTAGAAATGTGCCAGAACGCGATCTTTGATGCGGACCGCCTTCCCCACATATATGACTTCTTCCTTGGAATCCTTGAAATAGTACACCCCGGGGCTCTGCGGAAGCCCGGAGATCATCTTCCGGTCCACAAGGGGCGCAAGCTCCTTTTTCCTTCCGTCCAAATGGGCCGCGAAAACCTTACCGTTATCGTCCAAGCTTATAAGCCGATGGAAAAGTAGTACCGTGGCATCGGCATCTCCCTCGGCGCGATGGCGGTTTACCAAAGGTATGCCCAAGGTGGAACATAACCGTCCCAGACCGTAGGAGAACTTTCCCGGCATCAGTTTTTTCGCCAATTGTTTCGTGCATAGTTTCCTTCGCTTAAAATCGTACCCGAGGGCACGGAACTCGGAACGGACTATGGGATAGTCAAAGTTCACGTTATGTGCGACGAATACGGCATCCTCCGTAATCTCTGCGATGTGCTGGGCAACTTCCTCGAACGGCGGGGCATCCCTGAGCATATCATCGTCGATGCCGGTCAGTCCGGTGATAAAAGAAGGCACCCGACGCCTTGGGTTAATCAGGGAGACGAACTTATCCAATATCCTTTCGCCGTCCGTCCTGATAACGCATATTTCCGTTATCCTATTGTCGCGGATTCCCTTTCCCGTCGTTTCAATGTCAACTACCGAATAAATCAAGGCCTCAATTTTATGCAAAGGTAACACAATTGGAATAATTCCAAAATAAAGGAAATATTCCAACTTTTGAGGATTTTTATCTAGCTTTGCTTCCTATCCCAAAATGAAATGGAAAGAGCAATTTTACATCTTGACCTTGACTCCTTCTTCGTGGAGTGCGAACGAAGGGAAAACCCCAAACTTTTGAGGAAGCCTATACTGGTAGGCGGTACCGGCAGTAGAGGGATTGTATCGGCCTGTAGTTATGAGGCAAGGCCCTTCGGAATCCATTCGGGGATGTCGATGCACATGGCCAAGCGTCTCTGTCCCGAGGCCATCTCGATCAAGGGAAACTCCATGGTCTATACCAAATACTCGAAACTGGTAACCGACATTATCGGTGGGGAGGTGCCCCTTTTCGAAAAGTCCAGCATCGACGAGTTCTATGTCGACCTAACGGGGATGGACCGTTTCTTCGGGAATTACAAGTTCGCTAAGGAACTGCGCCATAAGATTATCGACGAGACCGGGCTACCCATATCATTCGGACTGTCACGGAACAAGGTAGTCTCCAAAGTGGCCACGGGCGAGGCCAAGCCCAACGACCAGATGAGAATAGACTTGGGCTACGAAAAACCCTTTCTGGCACCGTTGCACGTACGCAAGATACCGATGGTAGGGGCCGTGTCGGCCGGTAGGTTGCGGGACCTCGGTATCCGAAGGGTCAGGGCGCTTCAGGAGATGCCCAGGGAAGTGCTCCATTCCGTTCTCGGCAGAAACGGCCTGATAATCTGGGAACGTGCGAACGGGGTCGATAATCGGCCCGTCACCCCTTATACCGAGCGCAAGTCCATTTCCACTGAACGGACCTTTCAAAGGGACACGGCCGATATGGTGCAGCTAAGGGCCACCCTGACCGCCATGGGCGAAAAGC
>JBAUIP010000116.1:0-11802 GCA_049683055.1 Pricia sp. | reverse complement strand
ATGGAATCCAAAATAGTTCCGATAGGTCGGTTGATGGCATAGGTAAGAATCTTCGCATTAATTTGGATTTCCCTTAAGCTATCTAAGCGTTCCTCATCGTACCCCTCGGTCAGCAATATGGCAGGATAGGTCTCCGCGCTATTCCGAACCATGGGTCGAAGAACCATCATGGCCAGACAGCTCAAAGTGAACAACGCGACCAAAATTTTAAGGTAAAACCGGACGTGGAGCACCTTCGTCCATTCCTTCCAGATAAACACCATCCATAGCAGGGTGCCTCCTAGCAGAACGGGCCAGAATAAATGGGAATTTAAAAAGCCAAGGGGCTCGCTCATTGAGATTTAGTGCTTCTAGCGTCTAGTTCTTGGAGGAAAAGTGCATCGATTTCACTTATGTTTCCGGTGCTTTGGGTCGGGTCGGGCTTTGGTTCGGGGATGGCCTCCAACAATCCTTTTTGCACTTCTTCCAGAATTTGTAAAGAGGATGGCTCTTTGCTATCGGAAAGCCATTTCAACTGCTGCAAGGTGCTCAAATATTTTCCGGGACTTTCGATGGCCAAAGAGGCCAGTTCGTCGCCGGCCCTGGCAAAAAGCTCTCGATCAGCATCGGCTATTTCTCGATTTGACGAAGTTAGATCCCGGTCAGCATCGGATGCCCTTTGGTTCGCAGTTGCCGGCTTCTGTTCGGCATCGGTCGAATTTGCCATTCTACCTGTCCTCTTAACAATTAACTGCTCCAATCTCTCCACCGACTCGCGCATATGGGGAAACACCTCCGGCTTTTCCACATCATCCTGTGTTCTGAAATTGGTTACCTCATCGATTTCCCCGGTCAAGCGCTTGTCCTCCTTTATCGGAGGCGGGTCAAAACCGATGCGGTGGACGTAAATGCGCGCACTGTTCTTAATATCCTGAATCTGCTTCAATGCTTTGTATTGGTACGGTAGGGATTTTTTCGGTTCGTTGAGCCGCAGATGCAGCTCGGCATCCCACATTTCGTTAAGGGCCTGTCGCAACTTGCTTCTTAAGGATTGGGTGAAGAGCGTAGACTCCTCGGGGTTGTCGTGGTTGTGTAGATAATTCTCCAAGGGATCCTCTTCTTCCGCCCCCGGTTTTCCCTCTTCATGTTGATGCTCGACTAAATTGTGTTCGTTGCCGCTATCATGGTTATGGGTGTATTCTGCCAAAGGATTTTCTTCGTGGTCCGAGCCTTCCCCTTGGTGCTCGGAATCTTCCATGTCGTGTTCCGGATCCGACGATTTATGTTCCGAGCCTTCCATGGAAATTCCACCGCCGCCTTGAATTCCCGACTCGGCCTCATCCCCCATAAACTGCCCGTATTTAAGTCGCAACACTTTCTGGTCGGCGCCCAGCTTATTGCTTGCTTGATTGAATTCCTCCTGTTTCATCGTAGGCCTATTGGTAATCAATTTTTCCGTATCGATAATCAACTGGCGCTGGCTCCTGAAATAGGCGGGCATCAGGTCCGCGCCCATGGTGCTTTCCACGGCGAACCGGTCCGACACCGTATCACTGATGACCGCAAAGTAGGTTTCGCTTCGGGCCATGTTCGGTTCGGGATGTTTGGTGTCCAAGGCCGCCACATAAAAATACAGCTCGTCCCCGGGTTCCATCGCCAAGCTGTCCAAATCCAGTTTCTTTTTCAGTTGCTGATTTTTGTTTCCTTTATCCACTTGGGAATCAAAGGCCAACCGCTCTTCCCTGAATTTGACCGATTCTCCCTCTCCCTTACTGACCGTGGCGATGATGTAAGTCTCGTCGATTCCGTAATCATCGGTGACCGAGGCTTCAAAGTCCAGTATTTTAGGCTGGTCAACATCGAAGGATATAAACTGTTCGAGCTGTTGGATTTCTACTATGGGAGCCTGATCTTGCGTCATCTCCATGGAATAGATATCGGATTGGTACGAAGCCCCGGTTGAGTCCGTAAACCGGAAATTATAGAAGCCGGATTCATTCAGGATGATATTTTGGGAATAGCCATCTCCATTGGATTTCATGGGATGATCTTCTGTCGAAGTCTCAAGGATGATGCTATCCACAACCCGGTCGAACTTCAAGGTCCAGAACAGTCTCGAACCTTCCAATGCCCGGATGTTCATGTCCGAAGTGGATATGTCGGATTTATTGGTAAAGGACGGATATCGGATGGTCAATCGTTGGGATTCCAGAACAGGAGGTTTATTTTCTAGGCTCGTAGAGTCCAAGGGCTTAAAAAGGATGGGGTGCTCTGTTTCGGAAGCACCATCAGGATATGAAGTCACGGTCCAGCCGGAAGCATAGGCCCATAAAGCCAAACCTGCGAAGAGGAAAAAGACCAGGGCGGCCCTTTTGATGGGTACATCCGGTTGTATTCGGCGGCTATTATCCTGCACTATTTTTTCGACACGATGGCGTTGCAGATGGGCCAGACCGGACAGCTTTTGCTCGGGAAGCAAGAGAAGTCCCGTACTGAACTGTGCGGATTCCAGTTGCTTATCGATAAAGGCACTCACTTTCTTCAAGGTCAGAAGCCACGGCTTTCTGATAAACAAAACAATTCCCACGATACCCACAAACACGGATAGGGCAAGAAGTAATTTTGAGGTCAGCGTATAAACCAAAAGGGCAGGCCCTGAGGCGTAAAAGAAAATTTCCAGCAGGATTAGCATTTGCCAACGTCCCTTCCAAGCGGCCAATATGTCCTTTCCGGATCGGTTCATTGCTTTCTCATTTTGGCAAGGATTCGTTCGGTTACCAGTATTAAGAACAAGAGAATCCACATCCACGGGGAGAGGTCAAAAAGCTCGGGGCGCCTTTCCGTTGTTTTTGTTGTATTGAGAACGGGTCTTATTTCTTCTGCATCCATAACTCTTTTATCATAGGGATTGATTTTCTCATATAGGTTCTCGTGTCTGCCTAGCAAATCCAAAAGTTTTTCCGGTAAATGGGCGGCAATCACATTTTCGCTGTTCAAATTCTCGCTAAGGTAATAACTGTTTTTGGAGGCTCCGGGAACAATAAGATTCCGAGCCTGGAAATCGGGACGGTAAAATTCTACCTTCGATGAATCCATCCATATAGTCGTACGATAGGATTCGCTACTAGATTTCAGGTCCGATATATTCCCTTCATCGGTCAACTTCACTTCTATTGGTTTGCCAAGATATTTGGATATAGCACTGTACGCCTTCCTTAAATATTGAAGGTTCTCGGAAAGGCTATCCTCGCTTATCAACAGCACCTTCAACGCCTCTTCGGCTCGAATGGGCAGCCGTTGACCATCGATGCGAACACTATCTTCTTCGGCATTGACCTCGATTTTTTCGTTGTTCAGACTCAGCGTAGCCGCGCTGAAGGCCAGCAGTTTGCTGTCGCTTGTGGCGGTTATCAGGCTCACGCTATCTCCTCGGCGGCTAGCTTCCACTATTGCATTGGCCTCTTCTTCCGAATCCAGAACCATCCATTTGATATTCCCTGGAATGCCCGGTCGCATCCCCCGGACACCCGAAACCAATGCCTTTGTAAATACTACGATGCTATCAGTGGGTAAAGCTTGTATTTTCTGGGCCAACTGCCAATAATGGGGTACGCTCAGATCGGCCGTCGCAATATCGTAGTCCGTCACTTGAGGAAAGCCCTGTGCCAAGACTCTCTTGGATTCAAAGGGAACCGTATCCAGCACTCGCTGTAAATTAGGAGAAGACAGCAGCGATGGCTCGATAAGGTAGGTCAGCGGAGTCCTTTTTTCTTCCTTGGTGAGATGGGGACCCGCGAGAACAAAGGCCAGCAAACCGATGATTAAGATCCGCAGCAAGAGCAACCACCATTCATTGGGGCGGATGGTGCTGGTCCGTTTCGGTTCGGAGGCGTTCAGCAGTTGCGTGCTACCGACCTTGATGGTGACCACCTTTTTTCTGCTCCACAGGTGGATGGCCACGGGAATTAGAATTCCGAGCAAGGCCCATAAGTATGTAGGTTGCAGAAAAGTCATTTGGAACCAAAACTATTTTGGATGTGGTGCTTCATATCAGCCATATCATTTACATCAAAAAACGCCGTTGTTTTAAAAACAGCTGTAGGGCCTCCCCGATCGGTGCGTTCAATCGGAAAAGATGATATCCGATTCCGTGGGATAACAGTTCATTTTTGGTGTCCGCTATCATTTGATTCAGCTCGTTCATATACTCTTTTTCCGCTGTCTTTGCATCGACCTTAACCTTCGCCCCGGTTTCCAGATCTTCGAAAATTATATAGTCCTTGTAATTGAATTCCAGCTCGTTTTCTCCCATGATTCGCAACGTTACGACCTCGTTTCGTTTGGTTTTCAGGCTTTTGATCAGGTCGGTCAGTTCCATGTTCCGTTCGTACATGTCGGTAATGAAAAACAGAAGTTCTTTACGGCCCCTGCCCTGTAATGCGTCGAGTGCCAACGTCTGTTCGGGCCATTTTCCTTCGGCTTGGATGCCTATCAACTCATGCAGAAACCGTTGGTATCCTTGTTTGTGGACCACGGGATGCAGTTGTCTCATTTTTTGATCGTTCAGCGCATAAAGTCCCACGGCATCCCCTTGATTCCGAGCCAAATGGGACAAGGATGCAATCAACACCTTTACATAATCCAATTTGGAGAGTCCCTGTTCGGTGTGGAGCATGGACTTGCTGGCGTCGATAATGAATTTGATAGAAATATGGGTCTCTATTTCGGATTGCTTGACGTAATAGCGTCCCGAGCGGGCCAACATCTTCCAATCCAACAACCGCAAATCATCGCCGGGCTGGTAGCCGCGGTACTGGCTAAATTCAAGCCCAGCCCCTAGCCTACGGCTACGGTTGAGACCGGAAAGGTATCCATCTACCACGACCCGGGCAATCAACGACAGGCCTGAGATGCTGTTGATGATATTTGGTTTTAATAACTGTCGGTAGTCCTGCTTCATATATCTATACCATGTCTACACAGCCAAGTTGGCAATTCCATCCTAAAAATCGATGGATTGCAGTAAGTGATCCGTAACCTCGTCGGAGGTAATACCTTCCGCCTCGGCCTTGAAATTAACGATAATCCGATGCCGCAGTACCGGCGGGGCCACGTATTTCAAATCGTCCAGGGTGACCGACATCCGGCCCTGGATCAAGGCCCGGGCCTTTGCGGTCAGTATCATGGCCTGGCCCGCCCGCGGACCCGCTCCCCAGCTGACCCACTCCTTGACGTACGCATTCTCAGTGCTTTCCGGTCGGGTAGCGCGCACCACATTGGAAACAAAGTCGATCAGTTCATCGCTGATGGGTATTTCCCGAACCAATTGCTGCAACCTGATTATTTCTTCGCCGGTCATAATCTTTTCGACGTATTTCCCGGCCGATCCGGTCGTGTTTCTTAAGATTCCGCTTTCTTCCGAGGCGGTCGGATATCCGATTTTGATATACAGCAGAAAACGATCCTGCTGTGCCTCGGGCAAGGGAAAGGTACCCGATTGTTCTATGGGATTTTGGGTGGCCAAAATAAAGAAAGGCCGGTCCAAGGTGTAGGTTTTTCCGGAATAGGTCACCTCGAATTCCTGCATCGCCTCCAACAGGGCCGCCTGGGTTTTGGGAGGGGTGCGGTTGATTTCGTCGGCCAAGATGATGTTGGCGAAAATGGGACCTTTGTTGAACTGAAAGAATTTTTTTCCGGTGGAATGGTCTTCCTCCAGACTTTCCGTTCCGATGATATCCGAGGGCATTAAATCCGGTGTAAATTGAATCCGCTTGAATTCCAGATCCAAGGTCTGGGACAAGGTTTTTATCATCAGGGTTTTTGCCAGTCCGGGCACGCCTTCCAATAGCGCATGGCCCCCGGCGAGAAAGGTAATGACCAACTGTTCGACAATATCCTCTTGACCGATGATGATCTTTCCGATTTCCTTTTTGAGGTCGGAAATTTTTGCGGTAAGGGTTTCGACCTCCTTTTCGATTTCCTGTAGATCTACGTTCATTTATACTCGATATTCTTTATTTCATGCGGTAAGTGCGTACATCACGATATTTACCCCAAACCGGGTATTATCGATTTTATACCAGCGTTTGTTCCTAAAATCATAGTCCCATTCGCAACCGTAATCCTTATTACTGTAGAGCACGCTAATTCTTCCATCGATATGGATGGCCTTCAGATAATCGTGTACCAAATCGTCTCCCCAGCCGTTCAGTTCTTGCGAAGTGGTCGGCGGTCCATCCTCGAATTCGAAAAACAAACGGTAGATTTCATGGTCATTGGGAATTTTTTTCAGCTCATCTTCCCCAAAAACTTCCCCCATCTGCCGTTCGAACGACTTGGCGAACAGGCCATCGATATCGTGATTGCAATCATCCACAAAAACGAATCCCCCGTTACGGACGTACTTTTCGAAATTCTCCCGTTCCTTTTTAGTGAACTCGACCAATTTATGGCCGGAGAGATAGCAAAAGGGACATTCGAAAATGGCATCATCGGAAAGCGGGACAATATTCTCGCGGGTATCCACCCTAAGCGTGGTATACTCCACCAGGGAATTCAACAGATTGGACGGCATTCGCTGGTCAACATCCCAATCGCCTGATTCGTATTGCAATCTGGTAAAGAAGAAGGCGTTGTTCATCATCACTGCTCTCTATCAACTACATCGTCAAATAATGGTCATTGGCCTTTTGATTGGTTTTACAGGTCTCTACACCGCATCCGAAAGACTGGTAAAGGTGAAATCCCTAATCTTCATATAGGGAATCAGATTGCCTTCTACCCTAGCCTGTTCGCCCAGTGTTTCCAAGTTGTTCAACATGATAATGGGACTTTCATTGAACCTGAAATTCTTGACCGGATAGGTGATGGCCCCGTTCTCGATGTAGAAGGTTCCGTCCCGCGTCAACCCGGTGTACAGCAAGGTCTGCGGATCGACGGAGCGAATGTACCATAGGCGGGTAACCAGTATTCCTTTTTGGGTGTTTTTAATCAGGTCATCCAGCGAGGCATCCCCTCCGGCCATGATAAAATTACTGGGGTATGGTAGAGGCTCTACTCCCTTTTCCTCCGCCCAGTACCGGCTATAAGCGAGGTTTTTCACGACCCCATCCTCGATCCAAGTGGTTTTTTTTAGAGGTTGCCCCTGATCGTTCCAAGTGGAAGTAGGTACCTGGGGATGCAACGGGTCGGACCAGATGTTCACCCGTTCGTCCACAATTTTATCGCCCATTTTGTTGCCGCCCTCTTTGGACATGTAACTACGGCCTTCATCGGCCTGGCGGGCATCCATCGAACGACCGAGACCACTTAAAAGTCCCAAAGCGGCGGATGGCTCTAGGATGACCGTATATTTTCCGGGTTCGATTGCCTTGGCCTGTTTGGACATTAAGGCTTTATCGATAGCTATCTTCGAGGTTTCCGCGGCATCGAACTTGCTGACATCGTTGTAGTCCCGCGTTGACCATCCTGAACCCGTACCGTCGTTGGTGCGCATGGTCACGGTAAATTCCAGATTGGTCGACTTGTTGTACGCGAAAAGTCCGTTGGAATTCAGTATCGCCTGAAATCCAGCGGAATCATCCAAAAATCCGGCTGCCGTAACGTCTTTGGCCTCGGCGGGAGCGATGCTACTGTTGGCTGCCTTGGCCCGGTATTCCGGAGTAATCTTCGCGGTGGCCTCAACGTAATTGATGGCTTCGTCATAGGTCTGCGGACCCAAGGGCGGCATGAATTCCGGATTTTCGGGGGATAGTTGAGCGAGCTCTTCGGCCCGGGCCACTACCCTTTTTAAGGAGTCATCGTCGAACTCGTCGATGGTCGCCGTACCCGATTTTTTTCCGAAATTGGATTGTACCACCAGACTCTGGTTCGATCGGTGGCCCGAGGTGCTGACGGAATTTCTTGCGTACCGAATGTTACCACTTTCACTACCCGATAAATTGAGTACGCAAGCGTCAGCGGTGGAAAAGCTCAAGGCTTTTTCCATAATTTTTCTTGCTTCTTCTTCTGTATATATTGCCATTGTGTTTGCTGTTATAGTGAGACTGCGATTAAACGGTTCGACCGGTATTGATGACGTTGATATCATCGAACCTCGAGGTAGAACTACCGTGCGAGACGGCACTGATCTGTGAGGGTTGCCCCTTGCCATCAAAGAACGAACCGAACAGGCGGTAATCGCTGTCATCGCAGATTTTGGTGCAGGAATTCCAAAATTCCTGCGTATTGGATTGGTAGGCCACGTCGTTCAGCATGCCCACGATTTTTCCATCCTTGATCTCGTAGAATACCGTACCCCCGAACTGAAAGTTGTACCGCTGCTGATCGATGGAATAAGAACCCCTTCCGGCGATGTAGATTCCCTTCTCAACGTCTTTGATCATCTCGTCTATGGAATAGGCCTCGGTGCCGGGTTCCAACGAAATGTTGGGCATCCTCTGGAACTGGACATCGTTCCAGCTCTGCGCATAGCAGCATCCATCGGATTTATCTTGGTCCAAAATATGGGCCTGGTCCCTAATGGATTGGTAATCCACCAAAATTCCGTTCCTAACTATATCCCATTTCTTGCATTCTACCCCTTCGTCGTCATAACCAACGGCGCCGAGGGATCCGGGCTGCGTTTTGTCGGCGAAAATATTGACGATATCACTGCCGTATTGGAAATCACCGGACTCCCATTTGTCAATGGTCGCAAAACTGGTTCCGGCGTAATTGGCTTCGTAACCGAGAACGCGATCGAGTTCCGTCGGGTGCCCCACCGATTCGTGAATGGTCAAGCCCAAATGGTTGGGTTCGAGCACCAGGTCGTACTTACCCGGTTCCACCGATTTGGCGGTCAGCATTTCCTTGGCCTGTTGTGCCGCCGTTTTGGCATCCTCGACCATGTCGTAGCTGTTTCGATAGAGTGTAATTCCAGCTGCGCCCGTGAGTTTTTCGGAATCCAGTCCATCCATATATTCATAGCCCAAGCCCATTGGAGCGCTCATGGCATCGCGGGTCTTGAATTTCCCGGCGGCCTGATCCACTGCGGTCACCTCGAAGGTAGGCCAGATGCGGTGTACGTCTTGGTCGATGTACGAACCGTCGGTAGAGGCAAAATACTTCTGCTCGTTGACCATAAAGAGGGCGGAGTTCACAAAATTGGCTCCGTTTTCGAGCGCGGCCGCGTTGGCGTTCAATAGCAAGTCCACTTTTTCGGAAACGGGTACATCCTTGAAATCCTTTTTAATGGGAGTCTTCCACGACACCTCACCGTGGGCGGGCACCGGCGCCAGTATCACCGGTTCCTTTTGGAATTTGGAATTGGCCTTGGCAATGGCCACCGCCTGTTGGGTCGCCTTTTTAATGCCATCTTCCGAAACATTATTGGTGGATGCAAAGCCCCAAGTGCCGTTGGCGATGACCCTGATTCCGATTCCGAACGATTCGGTGTTGACCACGTTCTGCACCTTGTCCTCCCGCGTGAAAACGTACTGGTTCAAGTATCTCCCGATCCGGGCGTCGGCATAGGTAGCTCCGGAGGACTTCGCCGTATTCAGGGCCACATCGGCCATTTTCTTTTTGACCGCCTTGTCCATACCGGGATCGAGCAGGCCCTCGACGGGTATATTGTTGCCCATCATAAAACCGGGTACCAAAAGGGCACCGGCGCCCATACCGGACAATTGCACAAAATTTCTTCGCTTCATATAGTGGTTTTAAGAGTTCTTGTCGATTGTTATCTGTGAGGAGGATGCAAAATCTGCTCCATGGAATATCGTTTAGACTGCTACAATATAAGCAAAACAGTTAATAGGGGGAAGGATATTGGGAGAAAGAAAAAAGCATGGGGAAATACGAAAAGTAAATTATATATTTGCACTCGCAAATTTGACGCGCACGTGGCGGAATTGGTAGACGCGCCAGCTTGAGGGGCTGGTGGCCATTAGGTCGTGGAAGTTCGAGTCTTCTCGTGCGCACAAGGTCCCGACGAAATAGTTGGGACCTTTTTATTTCCGGGCTAGACCGAAGAATGCAACGGCGGGGTAAACTTCACCTTCTTCCACATTTACCTATCCTTTTTAAACTTTTATCCTATCTTTAAATTTCTAGGGACTAATCAATAGCAGGTTTAAAATTGGTTCCAAACTTGCTTCCGACCTGATTTTAATTGTAAATTTGTTTAACGATTGAACGCAAAGAATGAACAATGTAAAAAAAGCCTTTAGCATTCGTGACCTCGAGAATCTATCGGGCATCAAGGCGCATACCATTCGTATTTGGGAAAAAAGGTACGATTTACTGTCCCCTGAAAGAACGCGTACCAACATCCGCACCTACAGTCTCGCCAGTCTTCAGAAGCTATTGAATGTTACGTTGCTCTACAATACGGGCTATAAAATCTCGAAGATCGCCAAGATTCCGGAGCGCAACATTCCCTTGATGGTACGCGAGATCGTAGCCGAGAACAGTTCGACCGACCACTCCATCAACGCGTTCAAATTGGCCATGATCAATTTTGACCAGACCCTTTTTATGGGTACTTACAATGCACTTTTGGCCGAACGCTCTTTTCGGGAAATCTTTAAGGAGATTTTCATTCCGCTGCTCAACGAACTTGGTATGTTATGGCAGACCGACACCATCAGTCCCGCACACGAACATTTTATCAGCGGCCTGATCAAACAGAAAATATTGATCAATACCGAAAAGCTTCAGCATATCGAGCCGGTCAAAAAAGATATCGTTTTTGTACCCTTTTTGCCGGAGAACGAAATTCATGATATCGGGTTGCTCTATCTAAATTACGAGATTGTTTTGAGGGGATATCAATCCATTTATCTCGGTCAAACGGTGCCGTTGGAAAACCTTCGCGATGTGATGGACTATTTTGACAATCTTTGCTTCGTCTCTTACCTGACCGTAGTGCCCGAAAAGGATAAGATCGAAAATTATATAGCCGAATTTTCGGAGATCGCCAAAGACCACGCCAATCCCAATCTTTGGCTGTTGGGCCGCCAGACCCGACATTTGGCCCATACCGAGCTTCCGGAATACGTTAAGATTTTTGCCTCGTTGGAGCAGGTCGTCGAAAGACTCTGAAGAAAAATGAGAATGCTATAGAGGATAAAAGAATGTCAAAAAAAATCGTCATCATCGGCTCGGGATTCTCGTCGTTATCCGCCTCCTGCTATCTGGCACAGGCGGGCCACGAGGTAACGGTTTACGAAAAGAATGCCACGGTCGGCGGAAGGGCGCGTCAGCTGAAAAGGGATGGTTTTACCTTTGATATGGGCCCGAGCTGGTACTGGATGCCGGACATCTTCGAACGCTTTTTCGGGGATTTCGGGAAAACGCCGGCGGACTATTATACACTCTCCAAATTAGATCCCGCCTACTCTATTTTCTTTTCTGACGATGTCATTACCATCGGCGATAGCATGGAAAAAATCGGACAGGAATTCGAGCGCATCGAGACCGGAAGTTCCGTACATCTCAATAAGTTCATCGCCAAAGCCCAAAAGAACTACGATATCGCCATCAATAAGGTGGTTTTGCGACCGGGTCTATCCCCTTTCGAGCTGATTACCCCCGAAACGGCGATGCGTGTCGATCAATTTTTCAAGACGATCAGTGGCGAGGTGCGCAAAAAATTCAAAAATCCCAAACTGGTATCCACTTTGGAATTTCCCGTGTTATTTCTCGGGGCCAAGCCCAGCAACACCCCATCCTTTTATAATTTCATGAACTTCGCCGATTTCGGGCTGGGCACTTGGCATCCTACCGGTGGCATGTACGAAATCATCAAGGCCATGCGCTCCTTGGCGGAGAGTCTAGGAG
>JBAUIP010000115.1:0-5234 GCA_049683055.1 Pricia sp. | reverse complement strand
TACCAATAGTGATGGAGAATTTGCCCTTAAAGTGCCCAATACGAACACCCGTAATTTGATGGATTCCAATGTGCTAGTATCCTTTTTAGGATATCGCACCAAGACCATTCCCTTGATTCAGTTCGATAAAAATCAAAATAACGAAATAGAATTGAACGTATCGATTACGGAACTGCCCGAGGTCAATATCGAGGTCCCAAAAGATGCTGAAGCTTTGGTCAGGGAAACCTTGAAGCAAAAGGGAGTGAATTATTTTGAAGATCCAACCTTGATGACGGCCTTTTATCGGGAGACCATCAAGAAAAGGCGTAGAAACGTTTCGCTCTCCGAAGCGGTCGTCAATATCTATAAAACTCCTTATTCCTCCTACAAAAAAGATGGTGTAAAATTGTAGAAGGCGAGAAAAAGTACCGACTACAGTAAGTTGGATACGGTGGCACTCAAGTTGCAGGGAGGACCGTTCAATGCGCTCTTCGTGGATGTGATGAAGTATCCGGAATATATTTTTACGGAAAACACCCTAAAAAACTACAAATTCAGCTTCGACCGCTCTACCCGGGTCAATGACCAACTGATTTACGTGGTCGACTTCAGACAACGTGAAAATATTTTGGATCCGCTCTACCAGGGCAAACTTTATATAGATGCGGACAACAAAATTCTCACCAGTGCCATCTTTTCATTGAACATTACCGATCGTGACCTGGCGTCGCAGATGTTCGTACGGAAAAAACCATCGAACGCCAGCGTTTGGCCCACCGAAGTGGCCTATCGCGTCGATTACCGGGAAAAGGATGGCAAATGGTACTACGGATATAGCAATGTACTGATGGAATTCAAGATCAATTGGGACAAACGCCTGTTCAACTCCGTATATAGCATGACCTGTGAAATGGCGGTCACGGATTGGGAAAAGAACATGGCTGCGGACTACCCCCGTTCCAGGGACAGGATGAGGTCCTCCATCATCTTGGCCGACGAGGCCATTGGTTTTGCCGATCCCGATTTCTGGGGAGAATATAATATCATCGAACCGGACCAGTCCATCGAATCGGCTATTGAGAAAATCCAGCGCCAGTTGCAGAAAAATCAGGATAGTGGCGGGACCTCGGCGAGATAGATCGCGATAAAATTCAATTATATATACTTAAATCGGCCTCTCGGGGCCGATTTTTTTTTGAAGTTACTGGCTATTTTTTTTAAATTGACCCTTGTTCATCCAACTAAAATCCATGACAAAAAGAAGGGATTTCATCGTTTCGGTCCTGGGCCTTCGGCCACGTCGAGAATAATTTTACCTTTCCGATAGGAATTAACGCCCGTCTCGACAGTCAAAAAATGACCTTGCAGCTTTTGGAGCAAACCGTTATTTAACAATATGGACTTCCGGCAATCTTTATTTTTATTATTGCATCCACAACAAAAACTACAAAAGTTTCGTTCTAGAAGCTATTCTAGCAAACGACCTATTTAAAAGACAATTATCAAGGATGGAATTTAAGAAACTACGGCACTGGTTGCCCGTACTGCTCTGCACGTTTTCATTTATCGCGATATCAGCTCAAGAAGGATTTAAAATCGGTGCCCGGGCGGGACTTCCCGTCGGCGATTTCGACGATTTGGTAAGAGTGGTAGTCGGAGCCGATATCGGCTATATGTGGGCCCCGAACAAGGTATTCGACTTGGGCATCAAGGCCGGCATCGTTCACGGATTCCCGGAAACCTTCAAAACCGAGGTGGTAAGCGTCGAATTGCCCAGTGTACAGTTCGCTCCGGTAGCCGCTTCGTTTCGCATCTGGCCTTCACGAAAATTTTCTTTCGGCGGAGATGTTGGAATAGCTCTCGGATTGAGCGAAAGGGAAACAGATGGATTCTACTATCGGCCCCAAATTGGCTTTCAAACCGGGGCACAATCGGAGTTGAACTTATCCTATGATGCCATAGCGCAAGATTCTGCCACTTGGTCAACGGTGACGCTCGGCTTCACCTACACATTTCTTTCGGCGCGACATTTCAGGTTAGCGCTAAGAGAAGTCCTTTCGCTAAAAGACAGATTTGTTCCCAACCGATTTTCGAAAGTGGCTTAATAGAATGTATCAATGGGATAAACTACTACGACAACGGTGCCAGATATTTCTTATCCACATAAAAAGTAGCGAACGGCAATAGGGATGCCAGTAAAAGGATTAAGCCTTTTTTGAATCCCCATTTCTGCATCCTCCAAAAAACGATTGCCAACACCAAATATCCTATAAAAAGAATGCCATGGGCATACCCCACGTATTTGTTCGGCATTGGAATGTCGGCCAAGTATTTTAAGGGCATTGTAATCGCGAAAAGCGCCAGGTACGAAATCCCTTCAAGAATAGCCGTTGTTCGGAATAGTGTGAGCATCGTTTATAGATGTATAACCTCGTCGTAAGCCGCCGCGACCGCTTCCATCACGGCCTCGCTCATGGTCGGATGCGGGTGGACCGCTTTGAGGATTTCATGTCCCGTAGTCTCCAACTTCCGGGCGACCACGGCCTCGGCGATCATATCGGTGACACCGGCACCGATCATGTGACAGCCTAGCCACTCTCCATACTTCGAATCGAAAATAACCTTGACGAAGCCATCGGGATTACCGGAGGCTTTCGCCTTTCCGCTAGCGGAAAAGGGAAATTTTCCAACCTTGATATCCAATCCTTTTTCCTTGGCCTGCTTCTCGGTGAGTCCCACTGAAGCTACCTCTGGCATGCAGTACGTACATCCCGGAATATTACCGTAGTCCAAAGGCTGTACATGCATGTCCGCGATTTTCTCGACGCAGAGAATACCTTCGGCGGAGGCTACGTGGGCCAGCGCTTGTCCCGGAGTTACATCGCCAATGGCATAAAATCCGGGTATGTTGGTCTGATAGTAGTCGTTGACCAGAATTTTATCCCGGTCTGTTTTGATTCCGACCTCTTCCAGGCCGATATTTTCGATGTTGGACTTAATGCCCACGGCGGAAAGGACGATATCGGCTTCCAGCACCTGTTCGCCTTTGGAAGTCATGACGGTCGCTTTGACACCTTCACCGGAAGTATCGACTCCCGTTACCTCGGCAGCCGTCATTATTTTGACGCCGGATTTTTTGAAACTGCGTTCCAGTTGCTTGGAAACTTCCTCGTCTTCAACGGGAACGATATTGGGAAGGTACTCGACCACGGTCACCTCGGTGCCCATGGAATTGTAGAAATAGGCGAACTCGATGCCAATGGCACCGCTACCTACCACAATCATTTTTTTTGGCTGTTTGTTCAAGGTCATCGCCTCACGGTAGCCAATGATTTTCTTGCCGTCCTGTTTTAAGCTGGGCAGTTCGCGACTGCGGGCGCCAGTGGCGATAATAATATGTTCGGCCGAGTATTCGGATACCTTGTCATCGGCATCCTTAACGGATACTTTTTTATCCTTCTTCAAAGTTCCGAAGCCCTTAATGACCTCGATTTTGTTCTTTTTCATAAGGAATTGTACGCCCTTGCTCATGTCGTCGGCGACTTTCCGGCTGCGTTGCACTACCCCATCGAAATCCTTATCGACGTTTTCGGCCTTGAGCCCGTAATCCTCAGCATGCTGCAGGTACTCGAAAACTTGGGCGGACTTGAGCAGTGCTTTGGTGGGAATGCAGCCCCAGTTCAGGCAAACCCCGCCAAGACTCTCCTTCTCGATTATGGCGGTCTTGAACCCCAACTGGGATGCACGTATCGCGGTTACATATCCTCCGGGACCACTGCCCAGTACAATCACATCGAAATCGGCCATATTCTTATGTTTTTAGGTGTTGGAAATTAGAAATGCAAAAGTAAGCAAATGAAACTCCAAATCCCAAAGCAACTAATGTCGAATCCCAAGCACCAAATTCCAGAGAAAAACTGGAAATTAGGCTTGGGATTTTTCAGCCAATCGGCGAAGGCGCATTCGGCTCTGACCGGTGCGGCTATTGCAATGCAGATGCCTTGGCAATTGCTTTTACTTACTGCTATTATCCGCAGGAACGAAATTTAAGGCCGCCCCGTTGATGCAGTGTCGCAATCCCGTTGGTTCGGGACCGTCTTCGAAGACATGGCCCAGATGGCCGCCACAGGTAGCGCAATGCTCTTCGGTACGTTTGTAGCCGACTTTGTAATCTACGTCATAGGCTACGTTGCCCTCGATTTCCTTGTAGAAACTGGGCCATCCGGTACCGGACTTGAATTTGGTCTCGCTTTTGAAAACTTCCGTACCGCATCCGGCGCAGACGTAGGTACCATCCTTTTTGTTGTCGAGCAAGTCGCTACTGAACGGATTTTCGGTTCCGGCTTTTCTGAGGATTTGGAATTCCATCGGCGTGAGCTCTTTCTCCCATTCCGCCTCGGTTTTGGTCACCTCGAAATTTTCTTCCGTTTGGCCCTCGCTTCCGGAGGCCATTTCTTTTTTCTGTGAGTTTCCTTGGCAACTGGTGAGCAAGAGACAAAGTATAAATACAATTTTGGTATACATGATATTTTTGATTTTTAAAGTATATGTGATTAGACGAAATGTAAGTAATATCCTTTCAATACAATGTACGCAAATTTACGACAGAAGTTTCTCAATCGGTGGAAAAACGGAACCCCGCTCTCAAAGCAGGGTTCGATTTCAATTGAGCATCCGACCGGTATTAATCCATCTGGATTTTTTGTACATCTTTTTCTGATAATCCAAAAGTACTCATAACTGAGGCTATGTTGGCCTTATCCATTTTAGCTTCTGCGGCAATACCCGGGACTATGACAATCCTGAAAATTTGGTCTTGAGTAAATCCAGTATCCAAGTCAATCAAATCAAAGTTTCCGCTAATTAGAATTTCTACATCCGTAGCAGTATATCCGGAAGTAAATTGAACTGTTCCCTGTTCGGTAAAAAAGCTCTGGGGAATGAGATTCCAAACGTTTTCAGTGTTGCCGTTATCAAAATCTACGGCACGATCAAACTGATAAACCAGAATTCCATCGTTGGGCTGAACATCAAAACTGGTAAAATCGTCGAAAGTCAAGATGGTCTCATATAGATTTTGCTCGTCGATATAAACGAAATCTACCCCATCGACCTCAAAGACCCGCGCAAATTCACCTTCTCCAGCAGGCCCCTGTGGTCCCTCAAGTCCATCACGTCCCGGAGGCCCTGGATCGCCCTCACACGAAACTATAAATAAAGTCAAAAAAGCGCCGAGCACTACTGCTATGTTT
>JBAUIP010000114.1:0-16592 GCA_049683055.1 Pricia sp. | reverse complement strand
ATGCAAAGCTTTGTATAGTCCGAGCTTATCGCCCAACATGACCAATGGGCCGTTGGCCGCGGCTCCCATTTCCATTACTACTTTTCCCAAAAGTTCATTTAATTTTTCCTCATTTGGTTCCATGACGTATATATTTAAGTGAATAATTAATTTCTGTCGAACGGGGAACTAATTATGACTTGGTAGGGCAACCGGGACGAAAGGGCCTTCACTATTTTATTAAACCTTAGCAGTTTTTATAAAAAATAAAGGCGTTGAATCCGACCTTAAAACTCATTGTACCAAAGATGCAAAGAAGTGCAAAGTACCGCATAGCATACACGTTGCGAAGTTGTTAGATTTTTATTCTGGGGTTCAACTCATGGTGCAGAACCTTTAAATAATGTTGATTTACCGGTTAAGGGAATGGAGTTTCCGAAGAAGATTTTATGGGCAGTCCGATTTTTGAGAATCCGACTTTTTCGTAGAGCTCTTTGTATCGGACATCGTTTCTTATCGGAGCCAAAAAGGGTTCTTCCCTTAGCCAAGTCATTTCGGCTTCATGCCGATCATAAGACTTTTGCAACCAGATAAAGGCGGTCTCGTAATCATCTAATGTACAATGATACAGTGCCACAAACCATGCTGGACTACCTGAAGTGCCCTTTTGATGTCTATCATGCAACTCGGCCAAATAATTTGCTGCCTCATTTTGATTACCGTCCATATTGGCATATATCCCATTGAGCCATACCAAAATAGGAGGATAATCTTGAAACCGGTCAAAGATTTTCTTGAGCTGAATCTTTGATTTTTCATATTCCCTTAGGTAAAAGTAATGTTTTGCCGATTCTCCTAAGTATCCAAAATTGTCACTGTGCAGGCTATTCGTAGTCCTCAATATTTCCAAAGCTTCTTTAGTTCTGTCCATCGCCATTAGGGCCCTTGCCTTAAAACAAAATACAACGCCGACCGAGGGATCCGCTAAAATCTCTTCATCCAATGCATTGATTGCTTCTTGGTATCTTCCGGTTTTTATTCCATAATCTGCATTAATGGGTGGATATTCATTAGTCAACGAATCTGTTAGACATTTTTGGTAATATCCCTCTGATTTCTCGAAATCCCAATCGTAGTACAGATAGCCAAATTGCAAAATTTCCTCCACCTCTTTATTGTTGGGGTCGATTTCCAGCGCCTTTTTCAAAAACGTTTTTGCATTTGACCATGCCGTTTGTTCATCATAGTTGCCCCATAATCGTCCACTGATGTTCCAAACATGGGCAAGGCCTCGATAGGCTTCAACAAAATTTGAATCCAAAGCAATAGCTTTTTCGTATAAGGGAATGGCATTGGCATACGTCGATGCATTTAATTTGTACAGTTGAAATTCGGCCTGTAGATAATATGAATAGGCCTCTTTGTTTTTGGTAGGCACTTTCTTAATGGTCTCAAACTCATTTTCGGCAATGGCCACTTTCATGATTTTGGCGATACTTTCGACGACATCCGCCTGTATCTTGAAAATCTCGTCACTTTTCCATTCTTTCATGTATTCTTCCGACCAGAGATGTTCGTTCGAGAGGCCATCGATGAGTTGAATGTTAATTTTGATTTGGTTGCCAGAAATTTGCAGATTGCCCTGCAACAGCTTTGCTACCCCTAATTCATTTGCAATTTCTCTGGAGGCCTTATCGGTTTCCTTATAATTCAATATGGACGAAAACGGCGTTACCTTATCAATCGAACCGATTTTAGTAAGACCGGATATGACGGCATCGGTCATTCCATCACTAACATACTCCAGATCGGGGTTTCCTGTCCAGTTTTTAAAGGGTAGTACGGCAATCGACTTCTCGCCCTCCGTGGCTTGAACTTCCATTAGATGCTCATTCTTTCTGGAAGTAGTGCTGAACAAATATGCGGCTGTAGCTATCATTGCCATAGCAAGCAGGGCAACCCAAGGCATTCTTTTTTTTGTGCCCGTTTTTTCGGCTACGGCACTTTTACCGTAAATAAGCCCTTCTATCTCATCGTGGTTTCTCGATTTTACTTCTCCTGGCGTAAAACCATAAAATTTGTGGAAACAGGTGTTGAAATAAGTCGGACTGCTGAACCCCACCCGATATGCGGTCTCGGAAGCAGTAACATCTTCTTGATCGAGAATTTCTAAGGCTCTTTTTAGACGGTATTCCCTTATAAATTGACTTGTTGAAATACCCAATCGTTTGTGCAGTTTCCGGTGTAGACTGGATCGGCTCATGCCGACCGCTTGGGCAAGGCTATCGACCCCGAATTGCCCATTGTTCAAATTGGATTGGATATGTTCCTGAAGTTTTACAACAAAGGCGTTATTATCAGAGCTGCTCAACGGAATCCCGGAAAATTCTTTTGAAGTAGCCATATCCCCACAATTAGCGACCCTGTAAGGTATGAAAATTATTCGAGGGCTATAGCTATACCCTATGGACCACGTACATAACTAGGCTTCAGTGAGTATCTATAGCACTAGGTTAAGACCAGAATTCTCCGGTAATGCCGTTAAACTTTAGCTACCCCAATGATTCGCGCGGAAATAACCTCCGAGACCATTGCTTTGAACCAAAGAAGTAATTTTCCATCTATTCATGGCTGGGCTTTATAGCTTTCTGGGAGAATTTCGTTTTGGGATTACCGCTCCGTTTTAGAGAATCCGCCAAGATGTTTTATCTATGGATTCGTGAGTGGATGCAAATTTTGAAAAGACGTTCATCGCTTTGTAAACCGCAACAAAACCTCCTTGGGCCGAAGCGAGACCAATGGATCAAGGATCACCTCGCCCATCTCGGTTTCCAATCTATATTTTTTAAGGATGCCGGCGACCGCCATGACCATTTCGTACATCGCAAAATTATTACCCACACACATGCGAGGGCCGGCTCCAAAGGGATAATAATATTCGGAATGCTCCTTTTTGACGTCAGGAGCGAAACGTTCGGGCATGAATTCCTCAGGATTTTCCCAGTGATCCGAACGGTGCAGTTCGTACATGGACAGTAACCAAGTAGTGCGTTTTTTGATCTTACGTCCGTCGACGGTATCATCCTTTAGGCTTACCCGGTCAATAACATAGACCGGAGGATACAACCGCATGGCCTCTTCAATGCATTGCTGAACATACCCCAGTCCGGATAGCCCTTGCATCATATCGCCATTTTCGAAATCCACGGACTTGGTCTCCTCATAAGCCTTTTTCTGAATGTTGGGATTCATGGCCAAAGAGTACAGGGTAAAACTTAGCGCATTGGCCGTAGTCTCATGACCGGCGGTAAACAAAATAAGCAACTCGTCGAGCAACTGTTGGCGGGGCATGGAGGAACCATCTTCATATTTCGCCTGTAGGAGCATGTCGAGCAAATCGTCTTTCTCATCATCGGTGGCCAAACGCTCCTCAACGATTTGGTCCAGTATCTTTTGTGCATCCTTTGAAAGGTCCAAGTGCCTTTTGATGCTTCCATCCAATCGAAACCACCATTTCAGGTAAGGGCGGCGCATTTCCCTGATGAGCATTTTTTGGTTGAGGATGGTGATACGCTGTAACTTGTTCATCCGCTCACGGATATCCTCTGCACTGAAAAGCGCTTTTGCCACGACCTGAAAGGCCAGATCGCCCATCATCGGCAGCACATTCTGGACCTTCTCGCTATCGATACGGCGGATTTCACCCTGCACCGCCGACCACATGACATCGAGAAGTCCCTTCAACTTCTTTTTATGAAAAGCGGGCTGCACCATTCGTCGGTGTTTCCGCCAGTGCTCGCCGTTGGAGGTCAACAGGCCTTGACCGATATATTTGCCAAGATCCTTGGTCTGCAAAGGGGATTTATGGTAGTTCTTATGGTTGGTCTGGAGGATGTATTTGATGGTTTCCGCATCCCTTGTAAACACCACTTTGTACCCTGCCCCCAGTTTAACCATAAAGGTATCACCCAGTTTCTCGAAATTCGCCCGATGAAACGGCAGAGGATTCAGAAGGATGGAGTTCTGGTTTTTGAAGACCTCTAATTGGGGTACGGACGGGATGGGGTCTTTTTTGGGAAGGGAAGAAGTTTTAGGTACTGTTTTGCTTTCTGTCATCGTCTGCATTGCATCTTTCATTTACTATTAGACTATCATCTCCGTCTGGATACTTCTCCAAATATTTTCTCACCCTAAAACAACCCCGGCTGCGTCCCTCCTTTTACACGTCCCAAATGCTTATAGGCCAATTCGGTCACCTCGCGACCTCTCGGAGTCCGCATAATAAAACCCTGTTGAATCAAAAAGGGTTCGTAGACCTCCTCAATCGTCTCGGCGCTCTCGGAGACCGCCGTTGCAATCGTCGTAATCCCGACCGGGCCGCCCTTGAACTTGTCGATCAAGGTGGTCAGAATCTTGTTATCCATTTCGTCTAGGCCGTGGGCGTCTACGTTCAGGGCTTTAAGACTAAAGCGGGAAATCTCCATATCGATACTTCCGTTGCCCTTTATTTGGGCAAAATCACGAACCCGGCGCAGCAGCGCATTACAAATCCGGGGAGTACCCCGACTTCGACCGGCAATCTCGATGGAGGCCTCGTTACTGATCGGCACCTTCAAGATATCGGCGCTCCGCTGAACAATTGTCGATAGCAGTTCGGTATCATAATACTCCAACCGACTGGCAATTCCGAAACGAGCGCGCATGGGGGCGGTCAGAAGTCCGGACCTGGTGGTGGCGCCGATAAGCGTAAAAGGACTCAGATTGATCTGTACCGACCGGGCATTAGGCCCGGTCTCGATCATGATATCGATGCGGTAATCTTCCATGGCGGAATACAGATACTCTTCGACAATGGGACTAAGACGATGGATCTCGTCGATAAAAAGCACGTCGCGTTCGCTGAGGTTGGTAAGCAGTCCGGCCAAGTCGCCTGGTTTGTCCAGTACAGGGCCGGAAGTGATTTTGATGCCTACTCCGAGCTCGTTGGCCAAGATGTGGGCCAGAGTGGTTTTTCCTAGTCCAGGGGGGCCGTGAAACAGGGTGTGATCCAAGGCCTCTCCCCTGCGGTTCGCCGCCTCGACAAAGACTTTCAGGTTTTCCAGGACCTGTTCCTGACCGGTAAAATCGTCAAAACTGACCGGCCGCAGCGCTCGCTCGATGTCAAGTTCGGCGGCGGAAAAATTGTCTCCTGTCGGGTCTAGGTATTCGTTCATTGAGAAACAAAGATAGCGAAAAAGAGCCTAGAGCGCTACTCATTGAATGGCTCTTTAATCGAGCGGATAGACGGGCGGATTTTGGCTTTCCGAGATAGAAAATCGAATCTTTCCGATACGGAAATTCAATCTGGCCGGACTGTACACAAGATGTTACATTGAGGATAAATTCGTAATTTTATCTAATATGCAAAAGAAATCCTATCCCGCCGAAATATTACAATACATCCCATTTTTTTATGTTATTTGGTCCGATGACTTGGTGACGGCTTCCGAAATCAATGTGGTACAGAACGCCATCGACGGTGATGACAGTCTCGACGGAAACCAACGTAACCAGCTGCTTTCTTGGTTGAAACCCGAAAATCCTCCAGAAAACTTGGAACTAAAACGGTGGAAGCAGGTCATAGCTACTTCTGGAGTAAAACTGATTGAAAGCGACACCTATCCCCTTGCCACTTTTAGCCAGAATCTGGTTTGCCACTATCACGAGGCCTGTCCTTTCAATGACCAGCTCAAGCATATCGAAATTAATCTGGGCATCCAGCCCAACCACTACGGCCATCTCTTTGACGTCGAGGTCGTACATGTCAGCACTTCGGGATACTACAAAGCTTCCGAAATCGACAAAATTCTCAAGGGAAGGCACGCGGACCTGATCGATGGTTTCCGTTCCGTTCTAAAGGATGATATTTTTGATTGGGATGTGCATCGGAACAAGGAAAACTTCCGCGAAATCGTCTTGGAACAGGTACAGTTTTTGGCGGATAAGGGATACGGCGCCACCGCCTATCCAAATGCCTACGGCGGACAGGATGATATGGAAGGCTATGCCTATATGTTCGAGAACATGATGTTTGTCGACGGAAGCCTGACCATCAAGTTCGGGGTGCAGTTCGGGTTGTTCGGGGGAAGCATCCAAAAATTGGGCACCAAGAAACATCACGATAAATATTTGGATGCTGCCGGCGAGGCATCGCTACTTGGCTGCTTCGCGATGACCGAAACGGGACACGGTTCGAACGTACGCGGCATCAGGACCACGGCCACTTACAAGCAAGAAACGGATAGCATCATCATCCATACCCCAGGAAAGAACGACAATAAAGAGTATATCGGCAATGCCATGCATTCCCAAATGGCCTCGGTCTTTGCCCAGTTGATTGTCAACGGAAAGAACGAGGGCGTGCATGCCATTTTGGTACCGGTGCGCAACGAGAAACATGAACTGCTGCCCGGTGTCACTATCGAGGACAACGGTTACAAATTGGGACTCAACGGCGTGGACAACGGAAAAATCTGGTTTCACCAAGTATCCGTTCCCCGCGAGAACCTGCTGAATAAATACGGAGAAATCAGCGAGGATGGCAACTACCGATCTGATATCAAAAACCCGAACAAACGCTTTTTTACCATGTTGGGCACCTTGGTCGGTGGACGAATTTGCGTGGCCCGGGCAGGACTCGGGGGCGCCAAGTTCGCCTTGGCCGTCGCTGTAAGGCATGCCCTAAAGCGGCGGCAGTTTAACGATAGCATAAAGATTCAGGAAGACCTCTTGATGGATTACCCCACTCATCAGCTGCGATTGACGCCATTGGTGGCCGAGGCCTACGTGCACCATTTCGCCTTGGACAGGCTGATGTCGGATTACTGCGACGACTCCCAACCGGATAAGCGCGTTATCGAAACCCAGGTGGCCGGCTTGAAATCCATTATCACCTGGTTCGCCAACAATACGATACAGGAATGCCGGGAAGCCTGTGGCGGTAAAGGCTATCTGCTTGAAAACCGTATCGCGGACCTCAAAGGCGATGTCGATATCTTTACCACCTTCGAGGGTGACAAGACTGTGCTGCTATTGCTGGCCGCCAAGGGAGTACTGTCCGACTTCCGCTCGGAATTCAATAGCGCTGGATTTGCCTCCGTGCTCAAAATTTTAGGGATACAAATCAGCGACAAACTGACGACAATCGACCCTAGATACAGTAATAAAGTGGACAAGGAACATCTCTACAACCCGAAATTCCACAAACATGCCTTTGACTACCGAACCCGCCGCCTGACCTACACCCTAGCCATGCGCATTCGGGATTACATCAAAAAAGGAATGCCCTCGTATCAAGCTTTTCTAAAAGTACAGACCCATTTGTTGGCCTTGGGGAAGGCCTATAGCGTAGAATTGGCCTACAATACCTTTTCCGATTTTACCGAGCAGCTACCGGATGGAAAGAACAAGGGCCTGTTCGAAAAAATGGGCACGCTCTACGCCTTGCATGAAATCAGAAACGATGCGGAATGGTATCTAGAGCAAGGTTATCTTGGCAGCAGCAAATCCAAGGCGATAAGGCAGCGGGTCGAGCGGCTTTGTACCGAGCTGCGGCCCCACATCGGGGTGTTGGTCGACGGCTTCGGTATTCCGGAACATTTGATGACGGCGCCGATTGCGGGAAAGTGAGAAACTATTTCTCCTTATGCAATTCCGAGGTGTCCAAAAAATCGATGATTTCGATTTTTGCGTCGCCATAGAGATAGGCTTTGGCCGAGCCGCTAGAGGAAAGTTCAAAGTTGTTGATGGCATTTACCGAGGCACTCGAAGAACCTTCAAGCGTAAAGACCACCTCGTCAGCCTGCAATTTTTGGCCCCTTAGGCTGGAATTCTCGAAAAGTTCCACCCTGAGACTGTCCACGCTGCCTTCAATTCGGGCCGCAGCACTTTTATACATCTTCAGATGGCCCGACTTGCCATCGGCAAAAACCCGGGCATCGGCCCTATCCTTCAAATCGAGGTTGATCTCATCTCCTGTCAGCACGAAATCACCGGAACTTTTTCCTTCCATCACAACATCGATTTTCGCTGCTTCGGCATTGAGCTGTAGCTTGGCCGACTCGTAGGTTCGAACGGAAAGTAAGTCCGATACAATGGCATCCTTCATTTGAATATCCCCATTACGCACTGTGACGGCATCGAGATAATTATAACTAACGGTGATGTCTAGTTTCTTTTTTCCGGTAATGTTATAAAACGAGCTAATGACCAAGGTGCTATCCTCGACCTCGAACTTGAGCACATCGATCAGGTTGTCATCGGCCTCGATGGTGTAGCCTTCCTCCGATGCCTGTTGCAGCATGACCTTGAGATCGTCTTTCAGCTCAATGGCACTGAAAGCGGGTAAGCCTTCCTGTACCTCAATTACATCACGGTTGCCCTTGATTTTGGGCTTGCGCTGTGAATAGGCCTGAAAGCAGATAAGAAGAATTAAGGGGAAAACTATTTTTTTCATAAGGTTTGTCAGTTTATGCAACAAAAGTCATTGTATCAAAAAAAAGCCCAACCTTTAAAGCTGGGCGATTTTATTTAAGCAGTTTCATTGTCCGTTGTCGAAGCGGTTTGACCATTTGATCGGTCCATACCACATAGAGAAACTTTCAGTCGGTCAACGCCGTTCAAAAGCCAAGGCGTTCGAACCTTAATGGTTCAGCTCTTCCTCCTCTTCTTGCAGGGGAATGTTCTGCGGCACGAAATCCTGCCCGGGAATGATATACTCCCCATCTTCATCGACCTTACTATAATCGTAGGCCCATCGGTGTACCTCGGGAATAGCACCTTCCCAGTTTCCGTGGATATGCTTGATCGGAGCGGTCCATTCCAAAGTATTCGATTTCCAGGGATTCTGGGGACCTTTCTTCCCGTAGAACATACTGTGTACGAAATTGTAAAGGAAAACCAACTGGGCAACACCGGCAATGAGGGCGAAAACGGTCATCAATATCTGTACATCGGTCAGTTCGTCGAACATTGGGAAGGCCGTGTTTTGGTAGTACCGTCGGGGTACCCCGGCCATACCGACGAAGTGCATGGGGAAGAATATCCCATAGGCACAGATGGCGGTCACCCAAAAGTGGACGTATCCCAAATTCTTGTTCATCATCTTGCCCTCGAACATTTTCGGGAACCAATGGTACACCCCGGCGAACAGTCCGTATAGCGCTGAAATACCCATCACCAAGTGGAAGTGGGCTACAACGAAATAGGTATCGTGCACGTTAATATCCAAAGTACTGTCCCCAAGGATGATTCCTGTAAGTCCTCCCGTAATAAAGGTGGATACCAATCCGATGGAAAACAACATGGCAGGATTCAGCTGCAGGTTACCCTTCCATAAAGTGGTTATGTAGTTAAAAGCCTTTACCCCTGATGGGATAGCAATCAACAACGTAGTGAACGTAAAGACCGATCCCAAAAACGGATTCATTCCGGAGATGAACATATGGTGGCCCCAAACGATGGTCGACAAAAAGGCAATCGCCAAAATGGAGGCGACCATGGCTCGGTATCCAAAAATCGGTTTCCTTGCGTTGGTCGACATGACCTCGGAGGTGATACCCAATGCCGGCAATAAGACGATATAAACTTCAGGATGCCCCAAGAACCAGAACAGGTGCTCGTAGAGTACGGGCGAACCTCCCTGATAGTGCAACACTTCCCCTTGAACAAAAATATCGGACAAGAAAAAGGAAGTTCCGAAGCTACGGTCCATTAACAATAATAGACCGGCGGACAAGAGCACCGGGAAAGAAACCACGCCGATGATGGCGGTCACGAAAAACGCCCAGATGGTCAATGGCAATCGGGTCATCGACATTCCCTTGGTCCGAAGGTTGATAACGGTCACGATATAGTTCAGCGAGCCCAAAAGGGACGAGGCGATAAAAATGGTCATGGAAACCAGCCAGAGGGTCATACCCATTCCCGAACCGGGCTGTGCCATCGGCAGCGCACTCAAGGGCGGGTAGACAGTCCACCCGGCGGCAGCGGGACCGGCCTCCACAAAAAGGGAAGCCATCATCACTACGGAAGAGAGGAAGAACAGCCAATACGATACCATGTTCAAAAAGCCGGAAGCCATATCACGGGCCCCGATCTGCAAGGGAATCAGAAGGTTACTGAAGGTACCGCTCAAACCGGCCGTCAAGACAAAGAAGACCATAATCGTACCGTGAATGGTCACCAAAGCCAAGTAGACATCGGCATCCATGATGCCATCGGGAGCCCACTTTTCACCCAAAAGAGCTTCGAAGAGCACATTCGACTCTCCCGGCCAAGCCAGTTGCATCCGGAACAATAGGGACATGGCAATACCGACAACCCCCATAATCAGACCTGTGATGAGGTACTGCTTGGAAATCATCTTATGGTCCTGACTAAATATATATTTTGTTATAAACGTTTGTTTATGATGGTGCCCGTGGTCGTCATGGGCGTGGTCGTCTATGTGTGCTGGTGCTTTTGCTGTTACAGACATAATGGAAATTTTAATTTTAGCAATTTTCTTTTTCTGACAATCGTACTCCTAAGGCAATCTTTTTTTTTCAATCTCATTGACCGGCAGCCGCCCCCTCGGTGACATTAAAGGCCGGGTTCGAATCGTCGGAAACCTGTTCGGCAAAGGTCGTTTGCTCCGCCATCCATTTTTCGTATTCTTCCTGGGTTTCGACGATGATATTGATCTGCATGTTGTAGTGGGATTTTCCACAAATTTTATTGCAGAGCAGAATATAATTGAATTCCCATGGATCGGAATTGTCCACTCCATTGGCGGCCCGTTCGGCCCGTCTCTCGTTAGTACGTTTCACCTTGTCGACGACCTCGGGATTTTGGCGCATCTCATCCGTAGTGATGATGGGAGTATAGGAAAACTCCGTAATCATACCGGGAACGGCGTTCATCTGCGCCCTAAAATGGGGCATGTAGGCGGAGTGCAATACATCTTGGGAACGGATCTTAAAGTTCACCTTTCTATCTACCGGAAGGTGTAGTTCCTTTACGATAATATCATCCGCGGCATAGCTGTCCGCTTCGTCAAGACCAAGTATATTGGTCTTGTTGATATCGATCATCCTAACATTGGCGTCGCCCAAAACATTGTCCTCTCCGCCGTATCTGACCGTCCAGTTGAACTGCTGTCCGTAGAGCTCGACAATCAAGGGGTCATCATCTTCGTTGACATCCATGATGTTCGTCCACGTGTACAATCCCCAAAGGATAAGTCCTGATAGCACAATAACGGGAATGATGGTCCAAATAAATTCCAATCGGTCGTTATCGGCATAGAAAAGTGCCCTTTTTCCTTTTTCGCCCCTGTATTTATATCCAAAGTAATACAGTAAAGCCTGCGTAACGGTCTGGGTGAAAAAGATGATGATAAAGGAAATGTACATCAAATTATCGTACTCCGCGCCGTGGTCGGAAGCTGCCACCGGCAAAAGCATTTTACCGTATTTGGCAAAACTGAATATCGTTATCGCGTAGATAAATATTAAAAAACCGAACAACAGATATCCGTTGTTTTTATTATCTGAATCATTGGCAATCTCGGAGGAGTCTGCCTCTGCCTTCAGCTGTGACAGTTCGAAAATTTTGGTCATTTGCCATATCGCGATCGCTACCAAGGCCAAAACCGTTAAAACTAATACTGTAGTCATCGTATGTTGTACTATTATGCGTTAAAATTAATCAACAATCCCCGAACCTAGTAATGAAAATGTCGGCTTTCTTCTATAAAAGGATTGCGCTTGGGCTGCAAGGGCGCGCTGGTCAAGGCCCTGAATACCCAGAAAATAAACAGACCAGTGAAAAATAGGACGGCCCCAATCTCCGGGATGCCGATAAACCACTGGTCACCGACCGTCGCCGGCATGATCATGTTGTACACATCCATATAGTGACCCGCCAGGATTACGATACCGGTCAATATCACGAACCAGTTGATGCGCTTGAAATCACTGTTCATCAACAGGAGCACCGGGAACAAAAAGTTCATGGCCACCATACCGAAAAAGGGCAGGTTGTAATCCGCTATCCGCGTGACAAAATAGGTCGCCTCTTCTGGGATGTTCGCGTACCAAATTAACATGAACTGGGCGAACCAGAGATACGTCCAGAAAATACTGAAACCGAACATAAATTTGGCCAAATCGTGGATGTGGCTGTCATTGACATCGGGCAGAAAACCGCGGGATTTCAAGTAGATGGTCACCATGGCGATGACCGTAACTCCCGAAACCACCATACTGGCGAAGACGTACCATCCGAAAAGGGTGCTGAACCAGTGTGGATCGACGCTCATTATCCAATCCCATGACATCATGGATTCCGTTATCAAATAGAATACCAAGAAGGCCGCCGATATCCTAAAATTCAACTTAAAATTGGAGTTATCGTTGGACTCGTCTTGCTTGATGGACAATCTTCGTGAATATTCCCTATAAGCGATCCATCCCCCTAAAAAGATGGCGGCACGTACCAAAAAGAAAATGGGGTCCAGATAGCCTGCTTTGCCTTGCAGTAATTCATCATGCGCCACTACTTCGGGATCCATCCAAACAAAGAGATGGTTCAGGTGCAATACGGACAGTACCAAGATGACGAAAACTATAATGCCGCCGGGTACCAAATAGGCGGTAATCCCTTCCATCACCCGAAAGAGCAAGGGCGACCAACCGGCCTGCGCGGCCCGCTGTATCGCATAAAAGGCCAAAACGCCCAAGGCGATCATAAAGAAAAAGAAAGCTGCCACGTACAGGGCCGCCCAAGGTTTGGTCTGCAGTTGGTGCAGCAGGTGCTCGTCGTGAGATGGGTCGTGACCTTCTGCGTGGGCCCTTGTAGTATCGCCATCCCCCGCCATATCACCATACGCTTGCCCTTCGCCTTCAAGGGCGTTGCCGTGCTCCACTTCGGCGCCCATACCTACTGGGGCGGATTCGTTTTCCTTGTACTCCCCGGTATGCGAATCGCCGTGGCCTTCGCCATGGTCCTCACCGTGGACGGCCGTCATTTCCTTGGCCTCCTCGACGGTACCCGGGGCCATTAAAAACCCTCCGATAATACCCAACAAACCGACCGCCATCAAAATGATGGAACCGATCTTTAACCTATTCGAAACCGTGTACATATTTTCGCTGTTCTATTATTTGGATGCTACTAATTCTTCTTTCAATCCCATCACATATTCGGAGACCTGCCACATCTCTTTCGTGTTCAGTTGCGAAGCATACGAACCCATGGCGTTCAGGCCGTACTGCATCGTATGGAAAGTGGTGCCTACGGTGATGTTCCTAGCCGCGTCGTCGTAGCTTGGTACACCCAGTATTTTTTCCTGCTGTACCAAATAGCCCTGTCCGTCGCCCTTGTCTCCGTGGCATATGGCGCAGTAAATCGTATACAGCTGCGAGCCGTTGGCCTCGTTTTCGGCCCTCGCCACTGAATCGTTGGCAATCAGGGGGCTTTGCAGATCACGTGACTGTTCTTTTCCCTCGGGCGTATTTTCCAATCCGTAAGGCATCCAGCCCCGTTGGATGGTGTTCGCCGCAGGAAGTAATGCTTCTTGGTTGTCGGGCAAAAAATCGGCTTCCCCGTATGCTTCGTAGCCCACCGGTTCGTACATGTTCGGCATGTATTGGTAGTTGCGCTCATTTTTATCGGCACAGGCCGAGAGGCAAAGAAGCAATCCGAATACGATGACCGTTCCTTTTATACTGTTCATCTTAATGACCATTATTTTCCGTTTCTACAATATTGATTTCGACCGCGCCGGTATCCCATAACAGTTCTTCCAATTCCTTTTGATTGCCATGGATGCCGATTTCCATCAAAAAATGGTCATCGGTCGTGCGTACATCGGGACTTTCCGCTTTCTTGAAAGGCCATAATTTACTTCTCAAATAGAAAGTAATCACCATTAAGTGGGCCGCGAAGAATACCGTCAGCTCGAACATGATTGGCACAAAGGCGGGCATGTTCTGTATATAGCTGAAACTAGGTTTCCCCCCGATATCTTGGGGCCAGTCTTCGATCATGATAAAATTCATCATCCAAATGGATACCCCTAGGCCGACACATCCGTACATGAACGAGGTGATAGCAATTCGGGTCGGAGCCAGCCCCATGGCCTTATCCAGACCGTGTACCGGAAAAGGACAATAGACTTCTTCGATGTGGTGTTTGGCCGCCTTGACCTTCTTAACGGCATGCATCAGCACGTCGTCGTCGGTATAGTATGCATGAATTGCTTTAGATGCCATGGGCTTTAAGTTCAAGTTCAAGTTCGATTCCAAGTTCATAATGGAACTTGGCGGGAACTGTCTATTTTTTTATTTATTTCTGTTTTTCGCGCTCAACAAGCGTGCCTGTCCGGCCCAATCATCGCGCTGGGCCCTTCCGGGGAAGGAGTCGGTGATGGTGTCAAGCATCTCATAATCTTTCTGGGTCATTCTACCCACCTGTTCAAAAGTGTATATTCCGATATCGTTCAGGGTAGCCTCCATTTGGGGGCCGATGCCCTTTATTTTTTTCAGGTCATCCGGCTTTTGTTGTGCCGCATCGAAGGTACCGATGCTGCTCAAAAGGTCCGATACGCCCTTGTTGTTTCCTGTCGCGGGTTTGACCTCGCCCATCAGCACATCTTGGGTGATGGGCTCTTGGTCAAGCTTGCCCATTTTCTTGCGCTCGATAGTGTACAAGGGCTTGCCGGCATCCCTTAGCTTTTTATATTTTTCTCCGGAGGATTTTAGGATGGATTTCACCTCTGCTTGGGCGATTACCGGAAAGGTACGCGCATACAATAGGAAGAGGACGAAAAAGAATCCGATGGTTCCGATAAAGATTCCGATATCCACAAAAGTCGGGGAGAACATTGTCCAAGAGGATGGTAGGTAGTCGCGGTGCAATGAGGTCACGATAATAACGAAGCGCTCGAACCACATTCCGATGTTTACGACAATCGAGATAAAGAAAGAGAACATGATACTGGTACGCAATTTCTTAAACCACATGAACTGTGGCGAGAACACGTTACAGGTCATCATACTCCAATAGGCCCACCAATAAGGTCCCGTTGCCCGGTTCAAAAAGGCATACTGTTCGTATTCCACCCCGGAATACCATGCCATGAACAGCTCGGTGATATAGGCACATCCTACTATGGAACCGGTTATCATAATAACGATGTTCATCAATTCGATGTGCTGAACCGTGATGTAGGCCTCAAGGTTACAGACCTTCCTCATGATAATCAAGAGTGTGTTCACCATGGCGAAGCCCGAGAAAATCGCCCCGGCCACAAAGTATGGGGGGAAAATCGTCGTGTGCCATCCGGGAATGACCGAGGTGGCAAAGTCAAAGGATACGATGGTATGTACGGAAAGTACGAGGGGCGTTGCGAGTCCCGCGAGAACAAGGGATACTTCCTCGAAGCGTTGCCAGTCTTTGGCGCGGCCCGTCCATCCGAAGCTCAACAGACCGTATATTTTCTTTTGGAACGGCTTGACCGCCCGGTCGCGAATCATGGCGAAATCGGGCAAAAGGCCCGTCCACCAAAACACCAGCGAAACGGATAGGTAGGTCGATATCGCAAATACATCCCATAGTAGCGGAGAGTTGAAGTTCACCCAAAGCGACCCGAACTGGTTCGGAATCGGCAGTACCCAATACGCCAACCAAGGGCGGCCCATGTGAATGATCGGGAAAAGACCCGCTTGGATGACCGAGAAAATAGTCATCGCCTCCGCGGAACGGTTAATGGCCATTCTCCATTTTTGTCGAAACAGCAAGAGTACGGCAGAAATCAGGGTTCCCGCGTGACCGATACCTACCCACCAAACGAAGTTGGTGATATCCCAGGCCCAGCCGACGGTCTTGTTCAATCCCCAGGTACCGATACCTGTGGAGATCGTATAAATGATACACCCCACACCCCACAGGAACGCCACCAGCGAGATGGAAAAGACAATCCACCAGTGCTTATTGGCCCTTCCCTCGACCGGAGCGGCAATATCCACACTGACGTCGTGGTAGCCTTTATCTCCGAGAACTAGAGGTTTGCGTATGGGTGCTTCGTAATGCGATGCCATAAACTTGAATTATAGTTACTTACTTTAATCGGTTTTTTACGCTTCGTTGGTATTCCGCACTTTGACGTGGTAAAATACGTTGGGTTTGGTGCCTACATGTTCCAGCAAATGGTACATTCGGGTACTATCGGCGAGTTCGGCTACGTGGCTTTCCTTATCATTGATATCCCCGAAGACAATGGCCCCTTTGTCGCAGGCGGACGAACAGGCGGTATGGAATTCCCCATCCATAATTGGGCGTCCATCACGCTTGGCGTCGAGAATGGTGGTCTGGGTACGCTGGATGCACAACGAACATTTCTCCATAACCCCACGCGAACGTACGTTGACATCGGGGTTGATAACCATCTTGCCCAAATCATTGTTCATATAGTAATCGAACTCGTCGTTGTTATTGTATAGGAACCAGTTGAACCGACGTACCTTGTAAGGACAGTTGTTGGCGCAGTACCGCGTACCCACACAACGGTTATAGATCATTTGGTTCTGTCC
>JBAUIP010000113.1:0-3711 GCA_049683055.1 Pricia sp. | reverse complement strand
GCGGAATAGTAAAAATCATCGACCTAAACTGATTTGTATCCCTACGATATTTGAAAACAGTATCTTTGCCGACCAAACCGGAAATCATGTTCCAACTCGGAAAGACTATAGTTTCGGAAGAAATTTTTGAGAACGATTTTGTCTGCAACCTATCCGCATGCAAAGGGGCTTGCTGTATCGACGGCAACGCCGGCGCGCCCGTAGCGGACGACGAAACGGATATTCTGGAGGAAATCTACGACAAGGTCAAACCCTTCTTGCGTAAAGAGGGCATCGCCGCCATCGAAGAACAGGGCACCTACGTGAAAGGCGAAGATGGGGAATGGGAAACACCGTTGGTCAACGACAGCGAATGCGCCTACGTGACCTTTTCCGAGACCGGGATCGCAAAATTTGGTATCGAAGAAGCCTACCAACAGGGAGCGATACCTTGGAAGAAACCGGTCTCTTGCCATCTCTATCCGATCCGGGTGCGGGAATATTCCCAACTGACCGCGGTCAACTACCATAAATGGGAAATCTGCGACCCCGCCTGCACCTTAGGTGAGGAGCTTAAAGTGCCCATCTACAAATTTGTCAAGGAGGCGCTGATTCGAAAGTTCGGGGCCGAATGGTATACGGAGCTGGAAGAGGTGGCTGTCCAGCACCGATAAAAAATTCCAAGAAATTGGTCTTGATTCATGCTTAGCACCGATACTATGTTTTTTCGGGACTGAAACCCTAACTGGTTTTCCGTTTTTTGAAACCTCTCTTAAACCGTCGGTATATGCAGCACGACCCTAGTTCCGCTCGCCTTCCCGTGATTGTCGTACAGATCAATCATCTCGACCTGGAATGAATTCTCATAGTCCTTGGCAAAATTGGCCAAGCGGCCCTTGGTAATCTCGATACCCACCGATTTGCGTTTAAGCACTTTGTTCTCCTTTATTCTTTCGGCCGCGGCCCTACCTATCCCATTATCCGTGACGGCAATTTGGATGCGTCCCGGAGTTGAGCGGGTTATATTCAATACGATTTTTTTAGGCCCTTCTTTGCTCGACAGGCCGTGCCAGAGGGCATTTTCAAGAAAAGGCTGTAATATAAGGGATGGAATACGAATGGTATGTGGGTCGAGACCTTCGTCTACCTCGATGGTAAAATCGATTTCGTCTGAAAACCGGATGTTCTCGATGGTCATATAAAGTTCGACCGTTTCAAGCTCCTCCGCAAGGGGAATTTCGCGTACCGACGAAGCCTCTAAAATCTTCCGGATCAGCTTAGCAAACTTGTTAAGGTAGCGCACCGCATTTTTCTGCTCGTTGTTGATGATATACAACTTGATCGAATTCAACGAATTGAACAGAAAATGGGGGTTCATTTGACTCCGAAGCATATTCTGCTCCAAGGTCAGCAATTTCTTCTCGTTTTTGAGCTGGTATTGCCGGTACATAATGTAAAAAATACCCGCCAACAAGGCTAGGGCGATACCGCTGATGAGCAGGGTCGTGCGGGTAGTACGCAGCTCCATCTGGAACATTTCGTTCTCTTGCGCCAACAATTGTAGGTCGTTGTTTTTTTTCTCCGAATTGTAACGAAAAAGCACATCGTTGACGTAGCGTATCGTGCCCTCGTCCAAAATCTGCCGGTCGATACTATCGCCTTTCAATTTGAATTCCAATGCCTTTCGGTAATCGCCTCTTTTTTGAAAAAGGTCCGATAGAAGGTGACTGGCCCGGGCGGAGGCATCGTACAAATTGGCATTCTCCGCCAGTTCGAGGCCTTGTAGCATATTGGTCTCCGCGCGACCGTACTGGCCCATTTGCATATAGCCCCATCCCAGGTCGGTGTATACCGGAGCGATCAGAAATCCGTCGCCCAACTTTTCCGCGAGGGGAAGAACGGTTTCGAGCAGCCCCTCCGCATCTTCGCTCCTACCCTGTTTCAGGAAAATCCGGGCAATGCTGTTGGTACAGATTACGCGGCCCATATCGTTATCGATCTGATTGTTGAAGGTCAGTGAACTCCGGTAATTTTCGAGCGCCTCGTCGAACCGGCCCAATTCCTCGAGACTTTGGCCGATATTCTGGTGGTTGATGGCCAACCCGAGCATATTGTCCAGTTCCGCTTCAAGCCGCAGTGATTTTTCAAAATAGGAGACGGCCTGCTCGTACTGTCCGAGCATCAAATATAGGTTGCCGATACCGTTGTACGATATATTGATAGCCCTTTTGAGACTTCGCGAAGGATCATTTACTTTTTCGGCAAGCTCAAGGGCCTTTTGGTGGGAATCCATCGCCATCCTAAGGGACGATATTCTTCGGTACACCACGCCAAGATTATTGAGGCTATACACCCTGAAATCGAGATTGTCCGCTTTTTCCGCTACGGCTAGCGCCTCTTGATGCAGGGCGATGGCTTTGTCATAATGTGAGGTATTCCGATAATCCCTTCCAAGCTCGTTGAGGGCATAGGAACGCACGGCGGGATACTTATTGATGGCCGCCTCATCGGCCGCATAGCGCATGAGAAGGGTATCTTCCCGGTATTCTTCCAAAATCGGATGAATTTCACCGAAGCTATCCGACCTGACCTGCATAAGGCTATCCATAGTGGTCTGGAACGTTTTTGGAACCGATTGGGCATATCCCCCCGAAAGAACCCAATAAAATAGTACGATAGTGAAGGTCCGAGTTAAATATGGTAAACGCTTGCGCGGAAATAGGATGCTAAAACGAAGTACTACCCGTCCAGCCCACCGACGAAGCTGGTTTTGAGAAGGAAAAACTTGGAAAAAGGATATACAAAGTCGCGCCAGTTGCCGATAGCAGGTGCGGGGGAGTACTGCGTTATATTGGATACGGTACGGCATCGAGCGATTATATCATATCCAAAAAGTCGGATTTCTTCTGTCGGGAAACAGGGATTTTGTGGTTGGATTTCAAAATAACGTACCCGTCGGTCTTAAGGAACTCCTTAATCTGACCGAGGTTGATGATATACGAATTGTGCACCCTGAAAAAGGATGACTCCGGCAAGAGCGCATTGACTTCCTTCAGTTTTTTGGTGAGTACCATCTTGTGGCCGTCCGCCAAAAAAATGGTGCTGTAGTTGCCATCGGATTCCGCGTACAGAATATCATCAGTGTCCAAAAACACCAGTTTACCGTCGGTATTGAAGGTGATTTTCTTATGCTTCCCGGTGGCGTTGAAGTTCAAAAGGATTTTTTCCAAGCGCTCCGCAGTGTAGTTTTTGGCATTGTACTTCCTGATTTTGGCAATGGTTTCCTTCAGGTCGTCGGAATCGATTGGCTTCAATAGGTAATCGATGGCCTCGTTCTTCAGGGCCTTTATGGCATATTGATTGTAGGCGGTGGTAATGACCACGGGAAAGTTTTTATTCGTCAGTTTTTGGATGAACTGAAAACCATCCATAGTGGGCATTTCGATATCCAAAAAAAGGCAGTCCGGTGTATTCTTGTCCAAATATTCCAAGGCCTCGAACGGGTCGGTGAACGAGGCATCCACCGCAATCTCATCGCTGAAATTGGTCAGTTCCCAGGTCAGGCTTTGCAAGGCCTTTTTTTCATCGTCTACAATAACGGCTTCTAACATTGGCTTCTAGTTTTAGGGACTATTTTGATTCGGGATATTTTTTGAACGTTGCGGCATCAAATCCTAAGTTACTCAAATATAACGGCATGCACGCTTCCGTGGATAAGATTTTGTGTAGATG
>JBAUIP010000112.1:0-15645 GCA_049683055.1 Pricia sp. | reverse complement strand
ACGAATGTCCTTGGCCCGATTGAGCAGGGTACTTTGAAAGGCATTGGCATCCTTGAAAGTGGATTCGGTATGGTCTATGGCCGCAACGACATAGCCTTTCGAGGCCAAATTCTCGGTCAGATAGGTCATCAGATAGCGCGACCCGACGTAGCCATGGGAAACGATGACCAAAGGATAGGCCTCGCCCGAGGTTTTGGGAGCGGCATCCCTAGAAGCCCGTCCTTTAAACGTAAAGGGAATCAAAGGGCGTAGCGAATCCCCACGCGTTCCCATCACCTCTTCATAGGTGACTGAAGCTGCTGTATTCGCCGGAAGTTCCGCGGGATACCAGACCTCAACGGTCAATGGGCGGTCGTAAAGAGGGTCTTTGCCTTCCTTGGAATTCAGGATATCGACTTGGTCTTTGTTCACGAATTCCAAGGTACGCACGCCAACCATATGTTCTCCCCTAGCGGATAACTCAGGCGCATCGGGCAGGGCGTCGCCGTAAACAAATTCGTTGCTTTGGGAATGGAGCAAAACACCCGCCCCCATGACCACAACTATGAAACAATGGATAGATTTGTAATAGAATAGGGTTTTTGCTTTCATAATCAACGGATTGGTTCATGGATAAATGTAGGGAAATAAATCGGAGGGCGTTAAACATTCGTTTGAGTCGGCTCCGGTAAATGCGCTCCGGAAACCGGCCAGTTTACACTGTTTCCAGGTATCCGACCATTTTCTGGCGCCCGGTGGCATCGGGCAACACTCCGTACCCGGCCATCATATTATCAATGACATACTCCGGTTTTGAAGTACCGGGAATCACGCAATTGACCGCCTCGTTCGACACAATAAACTTCAAAAAATATTGCCCCCAGCTTTCGATATCGTACTCCGACGCCCATTCGGGCAGGTTCTTGCCCTTGACCTTTCGAAAAAGGCTTCCGCTTTCATAGGGTTGGTTGATAATCGTCGCCGTACCCCTATCCCGGCAAGTCTCGAAGAGGGATTTCTCCGCATTCTGCGATCGGATGGAGTAATTGAACTGAACGAAATCAGGATTTTCCTGACGGATGATTTTTTCCAAGGTTTCATGGGCGGAATCGACGTAATGGGTCAGTCCCCAGTACCGTATCTTGCCTTCCTCCTTCCATTTCCGTAGGGTTTTTACATGGGTCTGCCAATCCACCAGGTTGTGGATCTGCATCAGGTCCATGGTTTTTCGCTGCATCTTTTCAAAGGATGCGTTCATCTGGTCTATACCCGTTTGCTTGCCGGAAGTCCACACCTTAGTAGCATAGAAAAAATCCGTATTTTCAAGTTGTGAGGTCAATTGGCCGACCACCGCTTCCGAACTACCGTACATGGGCGAGGAATCGATGGTCTTTCCGCCCAATTTTAGCATTTCGACCAGCACTTGTTTTAGGGTTTTCAATTCTTCTTCGGATGTCCCCACGTCGAAGGTCTGCCAAGTGCCAAGGCCGACGACCGGAAGCTGTTCGCCCGAAGATGGAATGGCGCGTGAAATCATATTTTTTGTGCTGCCGAAGCTTAATAGATTGGGTAATGTAATCAGACCGAGTCCACTTAAACCGATCGATTTTAATACTTCTCTTCTATTTGTTTGCATGGATAAAACGGGTTAAGGGGATTAGAATGAAGATAGTGAATTTTTACCTAAGGTTTTTCAAACTTGTTTTAAACCATTTCAGGTTTGTTGCGTCTAACTTACATGTAAAGATTTTTTGGGATGCCTTTCGGATTTAACAATTTAGCGTAATTTTAAGGTTCATCGAAAACAAAGCGTATTGAAGGGCAAGGGGAACATGGAAGAATACCTTAATGACACGACAGCTGATTCGTTTTCGTGGCGCTTTTTATGTAGTGGGATGTTTGGGATGCTATTGTTGCTCGCCTCCTGTGCCCCGAAAATCCCGGATATAGAACCTCCGGTAGATCAGCCCGAAAATTTTTCGTATTCGGGCGAGGAAGTCGTTCCCGACCGATGGTGGACGGCCTTTGAAGACCAGCAATTGAATGTTCTTGTTGATAGTGCCTTGGCCAATAACCTCAACCTGGCGACCGTTTGGCAACAGTTCAAGGCCGCGGAAGCCGTTGCAAAACGGGAAGGGGCAGACCTATGGCCGCAGATAGAAGCCTCCGCACAGAGCGCCATCAGTAGGCCCGAGCCGGATTTTGCCGGGGGCGAAAACGTGCAGTTGGGCGTTTCAGCAGCCTACGAGTTCGATCTTTGGGGGCGTATCAAAACAGCGGTACAGGCAGAAAAGTTCCGTGCTACGGCGAGTTTGGCCGACTATCGTACGGCGGCCATATCGCTATCTTCCGAAATTGCCTTGACCTGGTACCGATTGCTCGCGGCCAAAAGGCAACTGGCCCTCGCGGAAGAACAGATAGCCACCAACGAAAATATCATTACATCGATACGGGCGCGGTTCGGCAGTGGCCAGGTGCGCGCCGTAGATATCCTGCGCCAGCTGCAGCTGCTGGAAAATACGAAAGACCAGAAGGTTGTTTTTGAAACGAACGTGCGCCTGTCCGAAAACCAACTGGCGGTATTGCTCGGTAAATCGCCGGGGGCGGCCTTGGGAACTCCGGGAATAGTTTTGCAAAATTCGGAAACGGACTTTCCAGCGCTGGCCGCGCTTCCCGATACCGGACTGCCATTGGAGCTGGTTCGCCGCCGGCCCGATGTGCAGAGCGCCTACGACCTGCTTCTGGCAGCGGATATGGACATGGCCTCAGCGGTCAAAAACAAATATCCAAGGCTAAGCGCCCGGTTGAGCGGACAATTACGTGCCAACGATTTTCAAAGCCTATTCGATAATTGGGCCTACTCATTGGCCGGTAATCTGGTAGCACCCTTGTTTTATGGAAATCGTTTGAGCGCCGAGGTCGATCGTACAGAGGCTGTCAAGACCCAAGCACTCTTCCAATATGGGCAGGCCGTACTTATCGCTTTTCGGGAGACAGAAGACGCACTGATTAGCGACATCAAACAGAAAGAGCGCATCGCCATACTGAACAAGCAGGTCGAACTGGCCGCAAAAACGAGTAGGCAACTGCGTTTGGAATTCTTGAACGGTATCAGTCCCTATTTGGATGTGCTTCTCGCGCTGGATCAAGAGCAACAATTACGAAGGGATATGATCGACGCCGAGGCCGAGCAGTTGGAAATCCGTATTTCGCTTTATCGGGCCTTGGCCGGTGGATTTGAGACCGGGGAGACGATGATGCCTTGAATACCAATTATTATGGAAAAAAAGAAAATTTTACTGATTTGCGGGGGTATACTACTTTTAGGGGTGGTGATAACCTCGTTCATCTTTATGACCGAACCTACGGCCCAAAGCGAGGGAGCAAGCAAGAAAACGGCCATGTTGGTCGATGTGGTGCCCGTGGAGAAAGGAAATTTCAAACCTGTTATTACCGCTACTGGTACCGTAAGGGCGGTAGATGACGTAATGCTCAGTCCCCTGGTCGGCGGCCAAATCGTACGCCGCGATCCTTCCTTCACCCCTGGGGGAACCGTAGACAAGGGTCAAGTGCTGCTACAAATCGACCCCTCGGATTACCGCAACACCCTTGAATTACGGCGTAGTGAGCTACAGCAATCCCAGACCAATCTTAATATGGAAATGGGGCGGCAGCAGGTCGCGGAGCAAGATCTCTCGTTGATCGGGGGCGATTCCCTGTCCTCTGATGAAAAAGAACTGGTACTTCGAAAACCTCAGTTGGATGCTGTCAACGCCAATGTAAAAGCCTCCAAAGCCTCGGTCGATCAAGCACAGCTCAACTTGGCACGTACCACGATTCGCGCCCCTTTCGACGCCCAGATCATCGATCAAAACGTTACCGTAGGTTCTCAAGTTTCCCCGGGTGATAACCTGGGCCGCTTGGTCGGCACGGACGTCTATTGGGTCGAGATGACAGTACCGGTCAGCCAATTACGTTGGTTGGCGTTTCCTCGAGACGATGAGGAAACGGGATCTACCGTGGAACTCCTGAGCCGGTCCTCTTGGAAACCGGGCGAGACCCGAACCGGTTATTTATTCAATCAGGTCGGGGCACTAGATAACCAGACCCGTTTGTCACGAGTTCTGGTCAAGGTAGAGGATCCGTTGGCCCAAGAAGCTGAAAACGAAGGGCAGCCCCCGCTGCTCATAGGCAGTTTTGTGGAGGCCCGGATTCAGGCCGAACCCATCGATGACGTCGTGAGGCTCAATCGCGACTATGTGCGAAGTAACAACACGGTCTGGGTGATGGAGGACGAAAAACTACAGGTTCGAGAGGTCGAAATCGTACTTTCGGATGCCGAAAATGCCTATATCAGCTCAGGATTGGACGACAACGATAAGGTGGTGACCACTAATCTCAGCACCGTCGCCGATGGTGTCGGACTGCGAACCCAAGGGGAACAGGAAGCAGACGGGAATAATGAGGACGGCCTTGAGACAAAAACGGATAGTACCCAAAGTGAAGAGTGAACGAAGGATTATGATTTGGATTTCACATACTTACGCCCATCGATCGGGATAGAATTTGGTTTAATTGCATGAACTATGGAGAAGGAAAACAAACAAGACAAATCACCCCGTAAGGAAGGTATCATCGGCTATATGGCCCGCAACTCCGTGGCCGCCAACCTCTTGATGATCGTATTGCTGGCGGCGGGTATCTACACGATGTTCAGCATCCAGAAGGAAGTATTTCCAGAGTTTCAGCTGGATTTCGTCAATGTGAACGTAGTGTATCCGGGGTCAAGTCCGGCCGAGGTGGAGCAGGGCATTTTGATGCCGGTCGAAGAGGCAGTGCGAAATATCGACGGCATCAAGGAAATCGTATCCACCGCCCGCGAAGGTTCCGGTGAGATAGTTATCGAACTGGTGGCCGGTACCGATCGTATGAAGGCCTTTCAGGATATCGATCAGGAAGTCAACCGCATCCAGACCTTTCCCGACGATATCGAACGGCCCGAGGTGAACCTGCAATCCAGAAGGCGCGATGTGATGGAAATCAGTCTTTACGGGGATGTAGACGTGTGGACACTCCGCAAACTGGCCGAACGATTGCGAATCGTTCTTCTGAGCAATCCCGAAATCACACAGGTCGAATTCGGCAACGTGCCCGGCTATATGACCCATATCGAAATTTCCCGAAACAATCTCCGGCAATATGGCCTGACGCTGGGCCAAGTGGCCGACATCATCGCCCAAAGTAGCGAGGATGTTCCGGCCGGGGCCGTCGAGACCCAATCCGGCGAAATACTGCTAAGGATGCAGGAACGCAAGCAATGGGCAGATGAGTTCAGTAAAATTACGGTCATCAACTCCCCTTCCGGTGCCGCCGTCACCTTGGGCGATATTGCCACCGTTCGCGATGGCTTTGAAGAGGTAGGATTTTTCGGGGAATTCAACGGTTCCAAGAACATCAGCTTCGAGATTTTCCGCGTCGGCGACCAGTCCCCCATGGAAATCGAGGACAAGGTGGAGGAAATTATGGCCGGTTTTCAATTGCCCCCAGGGGTCGAATGGCGTATCGATAGCAATCGCGCCGAAGACTTTAGGGAGCGACTGTCCCTGTTGACCGAAAATGGACTGCTCGCCATAGTGATTGTCTTGATTATTTTGACTTTATTTTTGGAGTACCGCCTGGCCTTCTGGGTAATGGCGGGAATGACAATATCTTTCGTCGGGGGAATGATTTTTCTCCCTATGATCGGCGTCAGCGTCAATATGATATCCATGTTCGGCTTTTTGGTAGTACTCGGTATCGTGGTAGATGATGCCATTGTCGTGGGAGAGAACATTTATGAATACCGCCAAAAAGGATATAATGCGGTGGATGCCGCTATTCAAGGCGCCAGGGATGTCTCGATGCCGGTATCCTTCAGTATTATTACCACGATTATTGCCTTCGTGCCACTGCTCTTTATGCCCGGTGAAAACGGGAAATTCTGGTGGCCGTTGCCCGTGGTAGTCATTGTTATATTGGCGGTTTCATTGATTGAGGCGCTATTCATTTTGCCGGCCCACTTGGCCCATCTGAAAAAGGAGGATACCAAACCCAAGGCAGTACGCTTTATCGAAAGGTATCAAAAGAAATTCGCCAGCGGGTTCGACCATGTCATCGATAAATACTACCGAAAATTTCTCGATAAATGTCTGGAATTCCGTTATATCAGCCTGAGTGCCGCTGTTGCGCTATTGCTTATGGTCGGCGGTTTCGCGATGAGCGACCATATGGGCATGATCATGATGCCCGAGGTAGCCGCCGAGGAAATCGAGGCCGGTATCCGCTTACCTGTGGGCACTACCCCCGAGCAGGGAGCGGCAGTGGCCCGCCGGGTGACCGAGGCCACGGAACGCATGTTCGAGGAACATGACCTCTACAAGGTGGCCGAGGGCATCAAGACCAATGTACGGGGGCAGAGTTTTGTGGATGTCGAAATCGTTATGCTACCGCCCGATAAGCGCGATATGAGCGCCAGGGAGGTCATTGCCCTTTGGCGGGACAATATCGGCGACATCGAGGGCGTCGACCAGATTACCTTCGAGGCCGAACGCGGTCCTGGAGGAGCTGCACAGGATTTGAGTATCGACCTCAGCCATTCCGATATCGAAGTACTTGAACAGGCCAGCACGGCCTTCGTAGAACGGATGGAAGCCTTCTCGAACACCCGTGACGTCAGCGATAATTTCGACATGGGAAAAATGCAGTACGACTTTAAACTGCTTCCCGAAGGACGGAATTTGGGACTAACTTCCAATGAGGTAGGCCAACAGGTACGAGATGCCTTTTTCGGCGCCTTGGCCATGAGGCAGCTGCGGGGCAACAACGAAATTGAGGTCCGCGTGAAGCTCCCCTACGAAGAACGAAAGGATATCCAGAATCTAGAGGATTTTATCGTCCGGACTCCAGGGGGGGTCGAAGTGCCCTTGCTCGATGTGGTCGAAGTCAATCAGCGGGAAGCATTTACCAGCATCAACCGCCGTGACGGCCGCCGCGTGGTAAACGTAGGTATGGATGTCGAGCCCTCCAACGCGGTCTCTAGGGTACTCGCCCGGGTGCAAGAAGAAATACTGCCCCAACTGCGGGCCGATTTTCCCGGTACTACTTGGTCGTTCGAAGGCAGTCAGGCCGACATGCGCGAAAGTACCGCCAGTCTCTGGAGCGGCTTCAGCATCGCCATGGTACTAATTTATGCCTTGCTAGCCTTGGCCTTTAAGAGCTATTTGCAGCCTTTGATTGTCATGACGGCCATACCTTTCGGTATTATAGGAGCGGTCATCGGACATATGCTTTTGGGTTATGACTTGTCCATCGTTAGCTTAATGGGAGTTATCGCCTTTTCGGGAGTGGTAGTGACCGATTCGCTCATCATGATAGACTACGCCAACAAGCAGAGAAAAAACCATTCGGTATACGAATCCATCCACGAGGCGGGATTGAGAAGGTTTCGGCCGATAATGTTAACAACGATGACCACGTTTGGCGGTTTGGCGCCCATTATATTGGAGACATCAAGTCAAGCTTTTTATTTGATTCCCATGGCGATTTCCCTAGGATTCGGTATCGTGTTCGCGACGAGCATCATCCTCGTAATTGTACCTTGCCTCTATTTATCCTTGGAAGATTTAAAGCTTTACTGGAAAAAGGGCAAAACAATAGACAAAGTCGAGGTCTTGGACGAAGAGCCGGAGCGGACACCCGCCATTGCGGACAAATAACGCTCATTAGCGCTAACTTGATTACATCCGAATCTTTACTGAGCTTGCCTTACCAGTGACCGGACCCTGGCTCGCCTTTAAAAGGTCCGCACAGTTCGCCGGTACTCCAACCGGCGTAGAATTCCCCGGGTTGGGGCACGACCCGCTCCCCATTCACAAAACATTCCAAATGTTGCGGGTAGAAGGCCAGATGATGTTTCAACTTTTCGAAAGGAGGAAAAGGATCGCTATAACTCCAAGCCACCGGATTCTGGGACCCATTTTTTAAGGTCCAGTACTCCGCTTTGCCCTTCCATTCACACAGAGAAGATTTTCCCGGCATCTTGGTCAAAAGTTCTTGGTCGACATTTTCAGGCGGAATATAGTAGGTAGGCGGACTCGCGGTTTCAAGCACGGCTAGGGCATAATCGGAACTCGCGATGGTAGTTCCGCCAAATCGTATTTCAAACTTTTTGTCCGTCTTTTCCAACGCTGGCGGCCGGGGAAAATCCCAAACGGAGCGCTGATCGTCCTTGGGATCATCCGCAAAAGGAGGGCGTTTTTCGCCGTTGTATTTCCAATGGGAACGAGCCCTTTGTAGCCAATCCGGAACTCTTTGCGGTGTTCTGTCGTTCTTTTCTTTCATTCACTTTCTCTATTTAATCTAGAGACTATTTTGAAACATTCCGATTATTCTGCCCTTTTGGCCAGCGCGCCAGTTGGTTCCTTGGTCAAAAGCCAAATCGCTAGCTCAAGCTAATATTTTCATAGGTTTCTTTAATCAGGTCTTGCCCGTACTCCCTTTCAAGTCGCCGGATGCTGAAATGGGCTTCCGCCATATTCTGAAAGTGCTGGATAAACGCCAGGTTGATGGCTCCGCCGCCGACCGCCCCGATAACGGGAACCGCCTGGGCCACAAACTTTTCGGTCACCTGAATGCTGAACCGGGAAGCCACGGCAGCTATCAAACGCAGCAACGGTTGGGAAGTTCCAACCAAAAGACCTTCCACCAATTTGCTCGATGACCCCTTGACCGCGGCGTTCAAGGCAACACGGGTAGCGAAATATCCGGTATCCAAACTGTTGTCGTGCTTCGTTTTTCCACCGAGCGCGAATACCTGAAGACAGGCGAGCTGGGTGTCGAGGGAATTCAGGTCTTCTCCTTCACTCCGCGCAATATCCATTATCGAGCGCATCATCAACTTGGTCGTTAAGCCCAAATCCAGGGCAAAGGCAGTGGCGCCGAACGCCCCGCCGAGCACGCCCGACGAAGTCACCATCGCTTTGTAGGTCTTGCTCAGCGGTTTGGTATTGGTCTTATCGGCCTTCATCGAAAACAGGTTGCTTTCTACCACCTTCTGCAACACCCTGTAACTGATTTGTTGAAGCCATTTTTGCTGCTTTTTGGGCAAAAGCTTCACGCGGCCATCGATAAAACTTCCCATTTTGTTCAGGCCTTCCATGGCCCAGCCGATCTGCTCCATTTTTTGACGGGCGGTTCGGAGAACCTGTTGGTCTTCGGGGGTCAGGGACATTTTCTGCGACATTTTTCTTTGCTATTTAAACAGTTTCGGCACCTAGCGATATCCGTGCAAATACCACTAGCGCAGATTTTCCATCGATTTGTCTTCATCCTCCTAAAATAGGAAACGAACTCAAGACGTGTTCAATACTTCAAAATTATAACAATCGTCCCAAAGTTTTCACGGCGGTCCCTTTTTTCCTAATTTTAGAACCTTTCATGAGTTCTCAAGATAATTCCGTCGACCATTTTTATCAGAAAATCTATGCCAAAAAAGTTCTAAAAACCAGGCTATGAAAAAAATATACCTATCCTTATTTTTAATACTCTATACTTTAAATCTTTCCGCACAGACCCAACAAGACAGTACCATACAAGTAGGCTTCGCCGGTTCGGAACCTTTTATCCTTGACGGTCAGGAGGCCAACGGAATCGCCCCGGATATCTGGAAGGAAATTGCATTCAACGCCGAACTAAACTATAAATTCAGTCCGTACCAATCGATTAACGAAGGTATCGACGCTGTTCAATCCGGTGAAATCGATGTTCTTATAGGCCCCATTACAATCAATTCGCAGCGGGCGGAGAACATCTCTTTTTCCCAGCCGTTTTTCGATACCGAAATGGGTATTCTGGCCCCTGTTATGGAGTTGACGTTGTGGGACCGTATCAGACCGCTGTTCAGCGTTAACTTCCTGCTCGCCGTACTTAGTTTTCTATTGCTATTGACCTTTGTGGGCCTGATTTTTTGGTTGGTCGAGGGACGAAAATATCCCGAGGAATATGGAAGCAAACCTTCCAAAGGAATAGGTTCGGGCATTTGGCTGGCCTTGGTGACCATGACCACGGTCGGATATGGCGATATGGCCCCAAGGACGACCGCAGGGCGGGTGGTCATCGGCTCCTGGATGATTATTTCCCTGATTATGGCCACTTCTTTCATCGCGGGTATTGCCACTACCCTGTCGCTTACCGGACAGAGTGAAACGACAATTACAGAGCTTGGCCAGCTTGGGAGCAAAAGAGTGGCAGTACCGAATTACAAAAAAATGTTGGATAACTTCAAGGCCGTGGGCGCTTCGCCGGTCACCGTAAACAATGTTGAAGAAGGCTATAAGCTATTGACCGATGGAAAGGTAGATGCCCTGGTCTATGATATCGTGCCTTTGGAATATATCTTGGAGCCTTCTGCCGAAGAGGAATACAAACTAAGCAAAAGAAATATCAACCCGCAGCATTACGGATTTGTTTTCCCCCTGAACAGTTCCCTTCGGCATACCGTAAACCTGGAAATTTTAAAACTCAAGGAATCGGATGATATCGAGCAAATAATCGCTGGCTATGTACGGTAGCATTTAGAAACGGTCTATTTTCAGTGCCATCGAAATTTCGTTTGCTTTTTGAGTATATTTGATGGTCTAGAACGCTTTGACGCTCGAATATGAAAGCTATCCGATACCCGCTCCTAATACTAATAGTGCTCTGCACGGTATTTAGCCATGCCCAGAAATATTTTAAGATCGAGAACGATTTGGTCGACGAAAGCACCTTGAACGCTGGACTCGACTTAATGGCGCAGGAATACAGCCAACAAATCGTCACCTACAAAACCTTTGAGCGCGTGCGCTCGAGGGATTCCATCATCGAGAACATTGCCATAGTTGTTCTTAATGAGGAGGAAGACGAGGCAGTTTATCGGGTATTCGATTTCTTGGATAAACCTTTGCCCGAATTCAGTTTCATCGATGAACGCGGCTTGAGGATAGGCAAAAAGGATTTCAAGGGAAAACATACCGTGGTAGGCCTTTACAAAGACCCGGGACAAATGCGCAATTCGCAGATCAAGGCGATGAACGACCTCGTCGAAACGGGCCGCTACAATGCGGTCGCCCTTATTGCCAAAAACGGGGCGCGATCGATTACCCGAAAAGCCGATTTTCCCATCCTGAACGAATGCATCGGATGGTACATAGAAAACATTTCCATTCCCGAATCCCCAAAATTTCTAGTGCTTGACGAAAGGGGCATCCTCCGCTATATCTTTCAGGATTTCCCGGACAAGAGAAGCACTAATCGTCCCATCGACCCCGATAATATAGCGATTTTTGAGATTTTGAAGTAACGAATTTCTCTAGGAAGTTATGCTCCGATACCCTATCTGGGTCTCGAAAGTATTCTTTAGTGATTTCATAATTAGGCAACGGGTCAATATCCCGCCGCCTGTCCATCTTTCCGGCTTTCGGAGGCGCCGTGGTAGACCTGGTTTTCGGCATCCCATAAAATGGCCTGATAGCCGCCATAGGCACCACGGGTAAAACCGACGTCATGCCCCTTGCCCATTAGGCCGCGGACGGTTTCATAGGGAATACCGGATTCTACGCGAATCTGCCCGCTATCTTCCGTGGTTTCACCCATGGGACTGGCACCTCCGGTATGGTCCCATCGCGGGGCATCGCCGGCTTCCTGTAAGTTCATTCCGAAATCGATGAGGTTCATTGCAATCTGTGAGTGGCCTTGGGGCTGAAAATCACCGCCCATGACCCCGAAACTGACCCAAGGTTTTCCGTCTTTGGTGATGAAAGCGGGGATAATAGTGTGGAAGGGCCGTTTGCCGGGCTCGTACGTGTTGGCCTGCCCTGGAACAAGACTAAAAAGTTCCCCACGGTCCTGTAGCATAAAGCCGAGTTCGGGGGGCACCATGCCCGAGCCCATGCCGCGGTAGTTACTCTGAATCAACGAAACCATGGTGCCGTCGCTGTCGGCAACCGTCATGTAAATGGTCTCCCCGGCACTGATTTCACCGGCGGAGTAAGTGTTCGCCCGGTCACCGATCTGCTTTCTGCGGTCGGCGGCATAATCTTCGGAAAGCAATTCCGCGACAGGAACATCAAAAAAGTCCATATCGGCGTAGTATTTCGCCCGATCCTCGAAGGCGAGTTTTTTAGCCTCGGTAAACAGGTGCAGGTGCTCAGTACTCCCAAATTCGATATCTGAAAAATCATATCCTTTTAATATTTGTAGCATCTGCAAGGCCGCGATGCCCTGTCCATTGGGCGGTAGTTCCCAAACCTCGTACCCACGGTAATCGACGGAAACGGGGTCGACCCATTCCGAGCTATGCGATGCCAAGTCTTTTTCCGATAGAAATCCGCCTTGTTCCTTGATGAAGTCGGCGATGGTCTTGGCAATATCGCCTTCGTAAAAGGCACTGCGCCCGCCTTCGGCTATCTTACGATAGGTATCGGCCAAGAAGGGATTCTTATATATTTCGCCTTCATCCGGCAGCTCGCCACCGTTCTGAGCCATATAGGTCTCCTCAATATTCGGGAATCCTTGACTAATATAATAAGGTACCGACCGTTGCATGTACCAAGCGATCAGTTCGGTCAATGGAAAGCCTTTCTCGGCATAGTCCATGGCCGGGGCCAGGAGTTCGGCCATGGGCTTGGACCCGAATTTTTCGTGCAGCGAAAACCATCCGTCCACCGCGCCGGGGACACTGACCGGTAGCGGGCCCAAGGCGGGAATTTCTTCCATGCCTTCCTTTTTAAAATAATCCAGGGTCAGGTCTTTCGGTGAGCGGCCGCTGGCATTTAGTCCGTAAAGTTTTTGCGTCTTGCCGTCCCAGACGATGGCGAAGAGGTCGCCGCCAATTCCGCATCCCGTGGGTTCCATGAGTCCGAGTGCCGCGTTAGCTGCGATGGCCGCATCGATGGCATTACCTCCTTTTTTGAGAATATCGAGCCCGACTTGAGTTGCCAGAGGATGGCTGGTGGCCACCATCCCGTTTTGGACGAGTACCTCGGAACGGGTGGCGAAGGTTTCACCGGTGACACGGTCTTGGGCGGTCAGAATGTTGATGGATATGAAAAAACAGAATGACAGTAATAAATGCAATCTCATGGGATGTGGATTTTTGTTCTATCCGAAAATACAAAAAGTTATGGATGGGCGAACCCATCTTTTTCCATACTTTTAAATCGACTAATTCAAAACCTAGCAAATCCAATGAACATCCTAAACCCAAAATCGGCGCTCATTATGGTCGCCCTGTTGCTGTTACCTTTGGCCAGCAACGCCCAACGCAACAAGGATAAGAACAAGGCCGATGCCGCTTATCCCGAAGAACTATACTCCAGTTTGGAATACCGACTGATCGGTCCGTTTCGGGGCGGGCGTTCGGCTGCGGTGACCGGGGTGCCGGGAGAGCCGAACCTCTTTTATTTCGGGGCGACCGGTGGCGGGGTCTGGAAAACTACGGATGGAGGCCGCGCCTGGGAGAATATTTCGGATGGATATTTCGGGGGAAGCATCGGCGCCGTTGAAGTGGCCCAGAGCGACCCTAATGTCATCTACGTCGGAGGAGGCGAAAAGACGCTGCGGGGGAATGTATCCTCTGGATATGGAATCTGGAAAACAGAGGATGCAGGAAAGACTTGGGCCTCCGCCGGATTGCCCAATAGTCGGCACGTGCCGCGCATCCGTATTCATCCGAAGGACCATAATACCGTGTATGCCGCTGTGTTGGGCAACATCTACAAACCGACCGATGACCGGGGCATTTACAAAAGCACCGATGGGGGCAAGAATTGGGACAAAAAGTTGTTCGTTAACAATCAGGCGGGAGCCGTGGATTTGACTTTAGACCCCAATAATCCGCGTATTCTGTACGCCTCGACCTGGCGAGCGCAACGAACTCCCTATAGCCTGAGCAGTGGCGGAGAAGGCTCCGCGCTCTGGAAAAGTACCGATAGCGGCGAAAACTGGATGGAAATTTCCAAGAATGAGGGCTTTCCGAAAGACACCTTGGGCATTATGGGAGTGACCGTATCGCCGGTGAATTCCGAACGGGTCTGGGCCATCGTCGAACATAAGGACAAGGGCGGACTCTATCGTAGCGATGACGGTGGCCAAAAATGGGAGCAGGTCAACGACGAGCGCAAGCTGCGCCAACGCGCCTGGTACTATACCCGGGTCTATGCCGATACCGAGGATGAGGATATCGTATACGTTCTGAACGTACGTTACCACCGATCCACCGATGGCGGTAAGACCTTCAACACCTTCAACGCTCCGCATGGCGACCACCACGACCTATGGATCGCACCCGAAAACTCACAGCGAATGATTATCGGTGACGATGGCGGGGCCCAGATTTCCTATGATGCGGGAGAAACCTGGAGCACTTACCACAATCAACCGACCGCCCAGTTTTATCGGGTGACCACCGACAATTCGTTTCCCTATCGCATCTACGTGGCGCAGCAGGATAACTCGACCATTCGCATCGAACACCGTAGCGATGGCAGTACTATCAACGAGGATGATTGGGAGGAAACCGCCGGTGGCGAATCGGCCCATATCGCCGTCGACCCGACCAATGACGATATCGTCTACGGTGGAAGTTATGGGGGATTCCTCACCCGGGTCAACCACGAGGCCAATACGGTTCGCGGGGTCAATGTGTGGCCCGATAATCCGATGGGGTACGGGGCCGAGGGCATGAAATACCGGTTCCAGTGGAACTTCCCCATCATGTTCAGCAAGCACGACCCGAAAAAACTCTATACCTTTTCCAACCATGTTCACCTCAGCACCGACGAGGGTCAAAGCTGGGAACTGTTATCCGAGGATCTGACCCGCAACGACCCTGATAAACTCGTCAGCAGCGGCGGGCCAATTACTCAAGACAATACGGGGGTGGAATATTACTGTACCATATTTGCGGCCAATGAGAGTCCGCTGAAGGAAGGCCTACTTTGGGTCGGTAGTGACGATGGACTCGTTCATGTCTCGAAAGACGGCGGCGAGAATTGGGAAAACGTTACTCCCGCCGACATGCCCGAGTGGAACATGATCAATAGCATCGAACCCTCCGCTTTTGACGAAGGCACCTGCTACGTGGCGGCTACTAAATATAAGCTGGGCGATTTCCGGCCGTACCTCTACAAAACCACCGACTACGGACAATCTTGGAAAAAAATAACAAACGGTATTCCCGATGAACACTTTACTCGGGTTGTCCGTGAGGACCCGAAACAAAAGGGATTGCTTTACGCTGGAACCGAAACCGGAATGTATATTTCTTTTGACGATGGGGAAAATTGGAGTCCTTTTCAATTAAACCTTCCCGTGGTCCCCATTACCGATTTGACCATCAAAGATGACAATCTCATTGTCGCCACCCAAGGCCGCAGCCTCTGGGTTATCGACGACCTGACCGTGCTGCATCAGCTGTCCGCTCTAGAGAGTGGAGCATCCGATAAGACCGTGCACCTCTTCAAGCCCAAGGATACCTACCGCACCAAAGGCGGTACCACCGAAGAACCATCCCTTACCGAGGGACAAAACCATCCCAATGGGGCCATCACCCATTTTTATGTAAAGAATTTAGCAGAGAAAGACAGCGTG
>JBAUIP010000111.1:0-1779 GCA_049683055.1 Pricia sp. | reverse complement strand
CCCTACTCAATCGGGCCAAGGACATTCGTTTTGTTTTGGATGAAATGGTGGAACTTGGTCAAGAGGATGGGGAGGATGCCCTGGCCGGCCGTATCGATGCCGAAAACACGGGAATTATAGGTTATTCCATGGGTGGATACGGTGTCCTGAACGTCGCCGGTGCCGGATACAGCGATGGGATGGTACAGTTTTTTACCGGGATGACCGATGGAAGCACTGCTATCAAAGCTTTGGCCGCCAGTAATGCGGAATACCAAGCGCAATCCGATCCGCGCATCAAGGCCGTGGTCGCCTTTGCCCCTTGGGGAATGGAACGCGGTATCTGGGATGCCGAGGGTTTGAAAGGATTAAAAACACCCACCTTTTTCGTGGCCGGAAGCGAAGATGATATCTCAGGTTACGAAAAAGGAATCAAGGCCATTTACGAGGGCGCCGTCAACGCCGATCGCTATCTGCTGACCTACGAAAATGCCAGGCACAACGTCGCGCCCAACCCGCCGCCGGCCGAATCATTGGCCCCTGGCCTCCACATTGACGAATACTACCGCTACGCCGATTCCACTTGGGACCAGCGCAAAATCAATAACATTAACCAGCATTTCGTAACCGCATTTTTAGGTAGCCATCTCAAGGACAAAGAAATGTCGAAATATCTGGACATCCCCGAAGATTCGAATGTTGAAGACTGGTCCGGGTTCAAGCCGCGGTCTTCCACCGGGATGGAGTTGTTGCATGCAGAGGCTGCGTCGCATTAAGTAGTAAAAAATACTAACTGCTTACCGTTCACCGCTCATCGTTCACCAAAGTCCGCTTCACTTCTTTCCGGAGATAGTATCCCGTGACGATAGTCGCCAGGGTATCCGCAATCGGAAAGGATATCCATACCCCGAGCTCGTCCAAATAATGGGGTAGGATCAGGATTAGAGGGATAAAAAAGAAGCCCTGCCGGGTCAAGGTCAAGAGAAGCGCGGGTATTGCCTTTCCGATGGCCTGAAAATAGGCCGCGCCGATGAGTTGAAGGGCGATGATAGGGGTAGCGGCAAAGACCAATCGCATTGCGAAAGGGGTATGTTCGAGCACGTAGGCGTTGGTTGCCAGTTCTTCTTCGGACATCTCGGGGCTGCTGCTCAAGAAAAGTCCCGCGATTTCTTCCGGGAAGATGAACAATCCCAAGAAAACGATGCTGGCGAGAATGGCGGCATATTTGATGGCGGTGTTGATGGTTTTTCGCACCCTTTGGTATTTTTCGGCCCCATAGTTGAAGCCTGCGATAGGTAAGAATCCTTGGGTCACCCCAAAAACCGGGAAGAGCGCGAACATGAGCATCCGACCGATAATGGCGTAGACCGCGACCATCGCTTCCCCACCCAATCCGTACAAAATATTGTTCATCAAGAGATACGTGATGCTGACCACGGCCTGGCGTGACAAGGTGACGAATCCTAAAGAACCGATTTCCTTTAATATAGGTACGTCAAGACCAAAGTGGGGCAAACTAATTTTAAGCTCGGAGTTTTTCGATAGGAAAAAGTAGAGAATATATCCGAAGCAAAGCAAATAGCCGATGGTCGTGGCCCAGGCCGCCCCGTGCATGCCCCAGTCCAGCACGTAGATAAAAATATAGTCCATCATCAGGTTGCCCACGGAGGGAATAATCATGGCTATCATCGCAAATTTGGGCTTGCCCTCGGCCCGGATGACCGTGTTGCCCATCATGCAGAGGGCCAAAAACGGCACCCCGTAAAGCACGATGGTGTAGTAAATTTTGGCCGGTTCGAA
>JBAUIP010000110.1:0-5048 GCA_049683055.1 Pricia sp. | reverse complement strand
ATCTTCCATAGTTCCTTTAATACAAACGCCCACTCGCAGCAAACATTGCCCTGAGCTTACTAAGTAGGAGTTAAAATTTTAGGTAATTCGTCGTATTTGTCGTTCTTCGAGGTAGTTCATCGATTTTGTCCGATGAAGTGCAGTTTTGAGGCCGAAGTGGTTGAAACATTGAGCTTGAAACCCAGATTTTCGCAATTTCTGCCCCGAAGGTGCTATTTTTACCAACAGACATGAAAAAAAATCAAACATTCGCGGTCATCGGAGGAGGAAGCTGGGCGACGGCTATCGTTAAAATGCTCTGCGTCAATCAGGATAAGGTAGGATGGTATATGCGCAATTCGGATGCCGTGGGATTTATCAATATTCAAAAACACAATCCGAACTATCTTACTTCGGTCACCTTCGATACGGACAAGCTCGACCTCACGGATGATATCAACACGGCCGTTGAGAAAGCGGATATTTTAATTTTTGCCGTTCCATCCGCTTTTTTGGGAGGCGAACTCAAAAAATTGACCGTTTCCCTTACGGATAAGATTATTTTTTCGGCCATAAAAGGTATTGTGCCCGAAACAGGACGCATCGTTGGAGAGCATTTCCACGAGCAGTACGACATTCCCTATAAAAATATCGGGGTCATTACCGGCCCATGTCATGCCGAAGAGGTAGCCCTCGAACGCCTATCATACCTTACTATCGCCTGTTCCAGCAAGAAAAAGGCGGAATATGTCGCCAAAAACCTCAGCAGTGATTATATCAAGACTAAGGTCACCAAAGATATTGTCGGAGCGGAGTATGCGGCCGTGCTCAAGAACATCTATGCCGTTGCCGCGGGAATCGCGCATGGTCTGGGCTATGGAGACAACTTTCAGGCGGTATTGATGAGCAATGCCATTCGAGAAATGAAGCGGTTTACCAAACGTATCCACAAAATTGATCGGAATATCAACGATTCAGCCTACTTGGGCGATCTTCTGGTGACGGGCTACTCCACCTTCAGCCGCAATCGCATGTTCGGCAACATGATTGGCAAGGGCTACACGGTCAAAAGTGCCCAAATGGAAATGAGCATGGTCGCAGAGGGATATTATGCCACTAAAAGTGCTTTCGAGATGCAATCGAAGTTCGAGAAAAAGGCCAAAACGCCGATAATCGATGCGGTGTACGCGATTCTGTACGAAGGGAAGAACGCGAAGCGGGTTTTCGCGGAATTGACCGATATGCTGGATTGAGTACGCTATTGCGAGAAACCGTAAAACATTACACCAGGCTCCTCGCAGTTACTTCCGAGTTATGCCCGCTCCAGCGAAAAATTGGAATGCTCTTCCAACTCCGCTTGCATGGTTTCACGCCATTCCAAAATTTGGGCATCGTCAACCTTGTATATTGCTTTGAATTCTTTCAAAATGGGCTCCATCAGCTTGCGGACACTATCGATGTCAAAATACAGCCGGCCCGTTCTTCTGATAAAAAAGTCCATTGGATTCTGCACCATCTCGTAATCGATGCAGAAACGGAGTTCCGCTCTGGCCAAAAGCGCATATTTATCGTTATGTTGGACATCTTTAAGTTCCCTGTAGGTTTTAAGGATTGTTTCGGTCTGCTTACCGTACCGGGTTACTAGGGCCCATGCGTCGTGTTCTGTAAAGCCGTCCGATTTCATACGACTGCGGATTTCATCTATATATTTGGTGACATGCTTGAACTTTTCAAAACCTTCATTACCGCACAAAGGTATTTTCTCGGTCTGGCAATCCTTCAATTGGGTATCGTGTTCCTCCTTCAGTTTTTCGGCGATACGGTCGACCACCCTTTCGGCCATTTTGCGATAGCCCGTCAATTTTCCTCCGGCTATACTGATCAGTCCGCTATCGGAGGTAAAAATTTCGTCTTTTCGGGAAAGTTCGGAGGCCGATTTGCCTTCCTCATGGATTAATGGCCTTAAACCGGCCCATGAAGAAATAATGTCTTCCATCTCCAATTCAATACTGGGAAACATATTATTGACGGCCGATATCAAGTAGATGGCATCGGCCAAATCGGTACGAACGTCATCTTTGTCCTTATTAAAATTGGTGTCGGTCGTGCCGATGTATGTAATTTCCCCACGTGGGATGGCGAACATCATCCGACCATCGGGAACGTCAAAATATACCGACTGTTTTATTGGTAGTTTCTCATAGGGAAACACTAGATGCACTCCTTTTGTCAAGTGCAATTGCTTTCCTTTTTTCGAATTATTTACGCTTCGCAGTTCGTCTACCCATGGCCCCGCGGCACTGATAACATACTTCGATTTTATACCGAACGTTCTACCCGACACTAGGTCCTTGACTTTTACGCCTGCTACGCTCTCATCCTCATACCTAAAATCCTCTACCTGGGCGTAGTTGAGGGCTTGGGCACCGAATTGCAGTCCGGTTTTGAGATTTTCTATGGTCAAGCGGGCATCATCAGTGCGGTATTCTGCATAGTAACCGGCGCCTTTGAGAATTTTCTTTGGCAAGAGGGGCTCCAGTTTTAAGGCTTCCTTCTTTTCCAACATTTTGCGTTTGTCATTGCCTTCTACCTGCGCCAGAATATCATAGACTTTCAATCCGATGGAGGTAAGCCATTTGCCATAGGAACCGTTTTCTATTAGCGGCAACAGCATCTTTTCGGGGATGACCAAATGTGGCGCCAATTTGTGTACAATGGCACGTTCCGAACCTACTTCCTTAACCAGCCAAAAATCGAACTGCTTCAGATAGCGCAATCCGCCGTGAATCAACTTAGTGGATTTACTGCTGGTGCCTGAAGCAAAATCGCCCTTTTCGACCAAAGCCGTTTTGATTCCGCGCGAAGCCGCATCGAGGGCAATTCCAGCCCCGGTGATACCGCCGCCGATAACGACGAGGTCAAACTCTTCGCCGGAAAGCTTTTGTATCGTTTTCTCTCGATCTAAATTGGAGAACCTTACGCTTTTTGTCATTGATTATCTTCTTTCTCAAGCAATTCTATTAACCTTTGGATAAGTGGTCCGATGTCTTCTTCAATAAGTGTCCATACAATACCATAGTCGACACCAAAATATTCGTGTATGATTCGGTTTCGGAAACCTCTGAGCTGATTCCAGTTGATAGACTTGCGATTCGATTTGAAATCCGATGCTCAGCGATTCGCCGCTTCACCGATGATTTCAAAATTTCTCGCTACTGCATCCATAGTCTTTTCATCCTCCAAAAACCCATCAAAACATCCAAATCGCTATCTGGCAACTGCTCATTTCGGGCGTAGGATCCGAACAGTGCCATTGAAACAATAGGATATCTTTCTTTCAAGATACGTTTTAACGTACCATCTTTAATACTATATTTTCCTCTCTATTCATACCACAAAGATACATCTTAGTCTATCCACAAATCGACCTTTACTGCTCCTCCCAGCCTTTCGTTCGCTCCACTGCCTTCTGCCATTTTTTGTACAAGCGCTTTCGCTTGACCCGGTCGAAGGTCGGTTTGAATATACGGTCCATAGGGCGGTTTTGGTCGACATCTTCCTGTTTCCAGAGTCCGACTTGGATGCCGGCGAGAAAGGCGGCGCCCATGGCAGTGGATTCGATGACCTCGGGGCGGTGGACTTCCGAATCCAGTATATCGGCCTGGAACTGCATCAGATGGTTGTTGGCACAGGCCCCGCCGTCGACGCGGAGGTTTTTTAGTTGGATGCCGGAATCATCCTCCATGGCTTTCAAAATATCCTTGGTCTGATAGGCCAACGACTCCAAGGTGGCCTTGGCCAGATGGGCCTTTCCGGTGTCTCGGGTGAGTCCGAATACGGCGCCGCGGGCGTACATATCCCAGTGTGGTGCGCCCAATCCGGCAAAGGCGGGTACGACGTACACAGTGTTTTCATCTTTTACCGAATCGGCCAGGGCCTCGGTTTCTTTAGCATTCTCGATCAGCTCCAATCCGTCGCGGAGCCATTGTATGGCGGCCCCGGCGATGAAAATGCTTCCTTCAAGGGCATAGTGCACCTTCCCGTCAAGTCCGTAGGCGATGGTCGTTAGTAAGCCGTTTTTGGAGAACTGTGGTTTTTCCCCTGTGTTCATAAGCATAAAACATCCGGTGCCGTAGGTGTTCTTGGCGGTTCCCTTTTTAAAACAGGCTTGCCCAAAGAGCGCTGCCTGCTGGTCGCCGGCGATACCGGCAATCGGAATCTTCGTCCCATCCAGCTCGTAATCCCCGAAATGATGCGCGGATGGTTTTACCTCGGGCAGCATCAACTTCGGAATTCCGAGGGCCTTAAGCATTTTATCGTCCCATTTCAAATTGACGATATCGTACACCATGGTCCGCGAAGCATTGGTATAATCGGTAACGTGCTTTTTCTTACCGGTCATGTTCCACACCAGCCAGGTATCGATGGTTCCCATCAGCAAATCGCCGTTCTCGGCCTTTTCCCTTGCGCCCTCCACGTTATCCAAAATCCATTTGACTTTGGTGCCCGCAAAGTACGAGTCTATAACAAGGCCGGTGGTCTTTCGGACATGTTCGGTCAATCCCGTTTTTTTGAGGTGTTCGCAGATATCGGCCGTACGCTTGTCTTGCCAGACGATGGCATTGTACACGGGTTCGCCCGTAGTCTTGTCCCACACAACTGTTGTTTCCCGCTGGTTGGTAATGCCGATGGCCTTGATATCGGTAACATCGACTTTTTCCTTTTTTATAAGCTCTTCGAGGACACTCATCTGGGTCTTCAAAATTTCCTTGGGGTCGTGCTCTACCCAGCCCGATTTCGGATAAATCTGTCGGAATTCCTTTTGGACCATGCCCCTAATTTGTCCTTTTTCGTCGACCAACAGGGCGCGGGAGCTGGTCGTACCTTGGTCTAGGGAGACGATGTATTTCATGACAATCTTAAGATTTTAGATGTGAGATTCAAGATAGCTTCCATAAGGATTTTGATGGATGGCGGGTACCATATTGTCATCTCCAAAAAGCTTTACTGGCAAAAGTATAAATATAAGGCTTTAACCAGCGGATTCAAAAGCATAGCGCCTATTCCCC
>JBAUIP010000109.1:0-10263 GCA_049683055.1 Pricia sp. | reverse complement strand
GGAAATAAAGGAGCTGTTTGAAATCGCATTATCCGACATGAAGTTGTTAGGAGCCGAAATCATCGATCCATTTACCGTTCCGAACTTTGAAAATTTGAGGAAAGACCAATGGTGCGCAACTTTCCGGCAGGATTTGGAATCGTTTTTGGAGAATTATGTTAAAAAGGATACACTTAAGACCCTGGAGGACATCATCCGAATCGGAACAACCTCCGAATATTCCAGAGCAAACATGGTAGAAGACAGTACGGCCAAAGGAAGATGGGGCGAAAGCGACGAACCTTGTTTGGATGCCTATCATGACGGGAGAAGAATCGCTTTTAGGGAAGCGATCGAAAATGTTATGGACTCATTGGAGCTTGACGCAATCGTGTATCCTACTTGGAACAACAAACCAGCCCACATAGATAAGTTTAACGAGGAATATAGAGGGGACAATAGCCAAGTCATTTCACCGCACACCGGCCAGCCCGCTTTCACCGTCCCAATGGGATTTACCTCCGGTATGCTTCCGGCAGGACTCCAATTTCTCGGCCGCATGTACCATGAGCCTACCCTAATTAAACTGACCTATGCCTACGAACAGGGAACAAAACATCGAAAGCCGCCAACCATTGAAGAAAAATAAAGCGAACTAATAATTCAGTTGTCGTTAGTTTTGCAAGCTAACGCAAAATAATGTTAGAAAACATGTCATATCACGCCAACGAAAAAGGATATTATGGAGAGTTCGGTGGGGCGTTCATCCCCGAAATGCTCTATCCGAACTGTGAGGAGTTACGGGAGAATTACATCCGTATAATGCAGGAAGAATCCTTTAAAAAGGAATTTGATCAACTACTGAAGGATTATGTCGGTCGCCCTACCCCGCTCTATTTCGCGGGAAGGCTTTCTGACAAGTATGGCACCAAGATATATCTCAAGCGTGAGGATCTTTGCCATACCGGGGCGCACAAGGTCAACAATACCATCGGGCAGATTTTGATGGCCAAGCGCCTCGGGAAAAACCGAATCATCGCCGAAACTGGAGCCGGTCAGCACGGCGTCGCCACGGCCACGGTCTGTGCCTTGATGGGTATCGAGTGTGTCGTGTATATGGGTGAAATCGATATCGACCGCCAAGCTCCGAATGTTGCTCGAATGAAAATGTTGGGAGCCGAAGTCCGGCCAGCGCGATCGGGAAGCCGTACTTTGAAGGACGCCACCAATGAGGCCATTCGCGATTGGATCAACAATCCGGTGGACACGCATTATATTATCGGCTCAGTGGTCGGACCCCACCCCTACCCCGATATGGTGGCTCGATTCCAGTCCGTTATTTCAGAGGAAATCAAATGGCAGCTTAAGGAGAAAGAAGGTCGAGAACATCCGGATTATGTGGTGGCTTGCGTTGGTGGGGGAAGCAACGCGGCAGGGGCGTATTATCATTATTTGGATAATCCCGCAGTGGGAATTATTGCGGTTGAAGCCGCAGGGAAAGGTGTGAACACTGGGGAAAGTGCCGCTACTTCCGCCCTCGGGAAAGTGGGCATCATTCATGGAAGCAAAACCTTGTTGATGCAAACGGATGACGGCCAGATTACCGAACCTTACTCCATTTCAGCGGGACTCGATTACCCCGGAGTCGGACCCATGCACGCGCATCTCTTTAAATCAGGTCGTGGGGAATTCATATCCATTACCGACGACGAAGCCATGACCGCGGGACTCGAAATGGCACAGTTGGAAGGTATCATTCCAGCTATAGAAACCTCGCATGCCTTTGCGATTTTCGACCATCGAAAATTTGAGAAAGACAATATAGTAGTAGTGAACTTATCCGGTCGGGGTGATAAGGATTTAGAAACCTATATTGACTACTTTAAACTATAATCTTTACGAGAGATTTTTGAAGTATATGGTATTTTTGAAGCGCGGCCGATTAGATTGCAAGTGCTAGCCTGATGGAACGAAATCCAAATTAAATTTTTGCAGATGCTCAAAAGCTAAATTAAGGCCGCTTGACATCATTTAGAGAAGAATCAATGAACCGAATCATCCAAAAAACAGCTTCCGACAAAAAGCTCCTCTCCATCTACTTCACGGCCGGATATCCCGAATTGAAAGACACCGTGAAAATTATCCAGGAATTGGAAGAAAACGGGGTCGACATGATTGAAATCGGACTACCGTTCAGCGATCCGTTGGCCGATGGTCCAACGATTCAGGAAAGTTCTACCGCCGCACTGAAAAACGGAATCACCACTGAGGTGCTTTTCGACCAGCTCAAAAACATTCGGGATACCGTCGAGATTCCATTGATAATCATGGGCTATTTCAATCCTATGCTACAATACGGCGTGGAGGCTTTCTGCAAAAAATGCCAAGAAATCGGTATCGATGGACTAATCATCCCCGACCTTCCCGTTGATGTATACCATGAAGAGTATCAAGAAACTTTCGAAAAATACGGCCTTATCAACGTCTTTCTAATTACTCCGCAGACCAGTGAAAAACGCATCCGATTTATCGACGAGGTCTCACAGGGCTTTATCTATATGGTCAGCTCGGCCAGCGTGACCGGTTCGAGCCAAGGTTTTGGCGATGTCCAATCCGATTACTTCCAGCGAATCGCGGACATGAAATTATCCAATCCACAAATCGTAGGTTTTGGAATCAAAGATTCAAAGACCTTCGAGCAAGCGACCAAAACTGCGAAAGGTGCCATTATCGGTTCTGCTTTTATCAATCATCTAACCAAAAATGGTGTGGACTCCATATCCGATTTTGTTGAAGGCATTCGCTAATTGAATATCAAGCATCCTGTATTTGCGATTCTGCTGGGAATTTTGGTTGGAGTTGTACCATTTGATTGAATAGGCGCAGCGTCAAAGGTTTCGTCTTGCCGGTGCATTCGAATAAAATGTGATCGCAATCGGTTCGATTTTACCAATTTTAAGAACTGTTTAACCTTGAAGTACCGGTTGTTGGCGTATATTCATATTGAACAAAAAAACATAGAACCATGGCAAATGTAGATGACAAGAGAAAGTTCAAGCGGAAAACGGAGCAGGACCATCCGACGAGCACCAATATTAAAAATAGTGTCGACACCAACAAAGTCGATATTGACGATAAGACAATTAAAAAACAACAGAACAAAAAATAATTGGTTTCTAGATGGTGAACTTGGTTAGAGTTCAACTAAAGGATAAGCCCCGGAATCGTATCAACGCTTTCGGGGCTTATTTTTGTCCGAAAGAAATAGAAACGGAATTATTCTTCGTTCGCTAACCATGATAGGCGACGACTAGTACGGGGCAGCACCAAAAAGCCCGGAAGCCCGGAAGCCCGGAAGACTGGAAGACTGGAAGACTGGAAGACTGGAAGACTGGAAGACTGGAAGACTGGAAGACTGGAAGGCGTGATAAATTAACGATTACGTCTCAACAACTTCGCATCAATCAAGCGGAATTCCTGCTCGCATTAATATTACCATATAGCGACCGCGTAACGATTTTCTCGTACAGCTCTTTAAATTCCGAATTCTGCCCAATTTTTTGCAGTGCATATTGCTGGATGACCAACAAGGGCAGGACGATATTCTCCCTAATTTTGACCGACTCCCTCGAAACACCCTCGTTCTGCATCAAAATATCAAAGCCGGAAATCAGCAATAACATCTCTTTGGATAGTTCGTACTCATTGTGCAATATTTCCCAAAACTCGCCGTACTCAGGGTCTTCTTTCATATAGCTGGTCAGCTCGAAGTAACATTTGGTCAACGACATCATACTGTTAAGCATTAGAGCCTTGAAAAACGGCACCTCGTCAAATAACGTCTTGACCTCCTTAATGCGACCCTCGTCCTTCAATTTTTTGATAGCAGTTCCAATTCCGAAATATCCGGGCACGTTTTGTTTCAACTGACTCCAAGATCCTACGAAAGAGATGGCCCTCAAGTCCGTCAGCTCCAGCTTCGCCTTGTTACCCCTTTTACCGGGCCGGCTGCCAATGTTGGCCTTGGTATAGTACTTCAAGGTACTTTTGTTCTCCAAATAGGGAATGAACATCTCGTGCTGCTTTAAGGCATCGTACTTCGCAAAGCTCAACTCGGACAATTCCTCAATCAGTTTGCGGGATGCCGCGGAAATCACATTTTCCTTACCGAAAAGGTTGTTCGACAATCCTGCCGTAAGCAGTTGTTCGGAATTGTGCATGAACTGCTCCTTGGTACCGTAGGTACTGGTAATGGTCTGGCCTTGGATGGTCAGCTGTATTTCGTGATTGGCCACATCCTTGGTCTGTGCGGCGTAGAACCGATGCGTCTTTCCACCTCCACGGGCCGGTGGTCCGCCCCGACCGTCGAAGAATACAGCTTTGATGCCGTTCTTTTTACAGACTTTCGACAAGGTTTCCTTAGTTTTTAAAATGGACCAATTGGCTTTTAGGTATCCGCCATCCTTGGTGCCGTCGGAAAAGCCGAGCATAATCGTCTGCACATTATTTCTGCGTTCAAGATGTGCCATATATTCGGGCATGTCGAACAGGGCTTGCATCGTAGCTTCCGCCCCGTCCATTCCTTTCATGGTCTCGAAAAGAGGAACGATATCGAAGGTGATATCCTCCGGTTTCCATCCGCACCATCGGAATAGCGCGTAGACAAAAAGCACTGAAAAAATATCCTCTGAATTGCTGATGATGTAGCGGTTACACCCTTCCTCGCCATTTTTTTGCTGTATTTCCCTTAACTGCCGTACGTTGACAAGGGTATCCTTGATTACATCCTCCGAAAAATCCGCCGCCTCAGCCTTTAAATCCTTGTGTAGCAATATATCTACGAGCGCGTCCTTATCGAGTTCGTCCAGACTTTCCTTGATGATGTCATTGTTTTTCAAAATGCTTTCGACCACTAAGATATGTTTGCTCTGATCTTGTCGGATATCCAAGGTCGCGAAATGGGTCTTGAAAATCTTGACCTTGTCGATAAGGTGGTCGAGGTCTTTTAGATAAAGCCCATGGTATTTTTCGATAAGCGTTTCGCGAATGGTTTCCAACTGCCCGATAATTTGCTGGTAATCCACTGTTTTGTGGGTATCGAACATTGCGACATACAAGTCGTCGCGGAGTTGGTTGAGCGCATCCTGAACGTCCTTGAAGGTCAATTTCTTGCGGAGTTTCTTCAAATCGTTGTAATAACACTTCATCAGTGTCACGCGTAGCTCATCGGCTACATTTTTGGTAATCTCGGCGGTAACGAAAGGGTTACCGTCGCGATCGCCACCTGGCCAAAACCCAAGTTTCATAATATTGTGGTTCTCAAACACATTGTTCGGCACATTGCCTTTGATATACTCATACAGGTCGCCGACCGCATCGTAATAAACGTTCCGAAGAATATAGATGATGTTTTTGGCCTCGTCGAGCGGCGTCGGTTTCTTGGCGTTGATAAGCGAGGTGAGTCCCAATTGTTGCAGGGTCAAATCGATATCGTTGATACGGTCATCCAGTATCAGGGTACGCAGTTCGTCGATGATATCGAGCACGGCCGGGGTATAAAACTGGGTCGGGTGGGCCGTGAAAACAATGCGGGCGCTGAAAGTGGACAGTTGTTTGGCCAGCTTGTCCCAATTTTTATTCTTGTCCACAAACTGAAAGTAGTCCTTGATGGATTGCGAGCCGCTAAATTCCTGCAATTTCGGAAAGGCGGCATCTTCCACACTATCGTAAAGCACGACCTGACGTTCGACATATTGAACGATGCGGAACATAAAATCGATCTGCTCCTTTTCGTCATCGAGGTCGGCGTAAATTTTAAAAAAATTGTCTAATATTTCCTGCGGATGCTGGCCGGATTGCAATCCTTTTTCACACCGGTCGAACATGACTGGCACGAGCATGCCGACGTTCTCGATGTTGCGGTACGGGAGGTTTAAAAATAGGCTATTGTAGACATTGAATTTATTGGTGACCGTTTTTTTAAAGGTCTGGAGTCTTTCAGTTTGCTGCATGTTTTGTCTCTGATTATTAAGGAATGGTTAAGCTATCAATCGGTTGCGAACATCAAAAAATGCCTCCTTGCACCGAATGCCGATTCGCAAACCACAAAATAAGGCACGTTCACCACAAAAACAACCCGGTTCACAACAATTATTTCAATTTGAGTAGGTACGGCGGTACTTTAGCCTTGTCTTTAAAACGAAATAAAAATTTTCATTTTCATATAGTGTTCTCGTAAAAGAGCCTTGCCTTCAACGGTAGGGCTCTTTTTAGTTTGGGATGTCACCAGATTACCATGAATAAAAAAGGATGAACTTCTTCTGCCAGCCTAGAAAAACTCCCTATACTGCAACACCCGAAAATCGACCGTATTGAATTCCGGATTCGCATCTTTCATTTCTTTATAGGATGTCAAACTCCCCACTGCCCTATTCGCGGCACCGGATGGCGCAGTGAGCGAAACCGTCATGATGGTCCTACCCGATTCGGGAAGCGTAAAGCGATGTTTGCGCGGCACTTGATCGGAAATTACTTCCAACCGGATGCCATACTCTTTGGCATGTTTCCTAAAGAAATATTCGGGTCCGTTTTTGCTGTTTCCACCGGTAAACAATAGGGTATCTACGTTAGGATAGGCCTCAAGCAACCGCACCAGATCCCGGAGCTCCACGTTCCGCATCCCCATATCCGATGCATCTACCTTCTCCCGTACGGCTCCCTCCACGATATCGCAAATTCCAATACGTCTTTTGTAGAGGAAATATTTCCGCTGCTCAATCGCGGCAAGGGTATCTTCGTAGGTCAATCCCAAATCGAAAATCCTGTCCAGAATCGGCCATAGCTGTCCGTTGCGGCTTCCGTAGCAGAAATCGACATCGCCTTCCCGAAGTTCGCGGGTCGTGAACCGGGGCGGGGGAAGTGTACCTACGATCAGTTTGGTCGCCTCGTCGAAAACAAAGGGGGGATATGGATGGGTGTGTATAAACATATACTTCCCAAATGTAAGGCAAAATTATGAGCTCTGCCCATGAAGAATAGTGCATCCCTTTAATGGGTGGATGGTATCCCCTAAACGGAAAAAGACCATCCTTCCGGACGGTCTTTCCTGTTTTAACCCTTGATTCTTTGGGAGCTTTTTTCAAACCGATACTGGACCGATTCCCAAGCCGCTCTTATCCACAGTTCTTGATAAAATTCCACCGCGTGAAATCCCTTTCGTACAAATCGCCACGATAGATGACCCGGTCCCCCACATTGTAGCGGGTGTTGTTGGACCATTGCCCGACGCCGTCACAGGCATCGCCACCACCATCTCCACCGCCACCGGGGTAGACCGCATTGGTGCCGGCAATATCACCGGATGATATTCGGGCCTGCCGTTGTGGGAAAACGTTGCCGTTCCGGTCCGTAATGGTCGGACGGCCGTTTTTGCTGAACGTATAACTCCCGTACATCATGGTCGAATTAATATCCAGATCACGGGTAATCAAACTGGCCGAACTACTCTTGAAGAACTGGTCTTGGGCATCGTCTTCAATGTTGTCGAAATTGATGATTACATAATCATCGCGGTCCGAACGGTTCTGCTCATGGATGTAGCCCAAGGTATGCCCGATTTCGTGGATAATAACGACCGCGGTAGCCCGGGTACCCAGTCTGATAAAGCCCCTTGAACCGTTCGATCCCAATGTAGCTACACCGGAATTACTGTTCGAACCCGATGACGAAATGGTCACATAGGTCGATTCGTTGGTGCGCTCCTTAAAGCGGATGTTGGTCTTGCTCGTCCATTCGTCGAACGATTTCTGCAATTCCGAGCGTACCTGCGAACTCAGACCGCTAATGCGATAGACAATAGTGTTATTGGCCCATTTTCTTACTCCCCCGGCAATGGCGAGACCGGTATCGCCTCTTTCCGGAATGGGATTCTCGTCATAGGCAGCGGCAGAATCGGATAACTGATCCTCGAACAAACGGGCGTCGCTACCGGCGAGGCTGTAGGTGCCATCGTCTTCCAACCTTACCTGTACTTGTGTGCCCATAAAATATTTGGTCACAAAATCATTGTTTTCCGATACCTCGTTTACAGGGCTGCCGGTTTCTTCGACCGCTTCTATATTCTCGGTTTCAACAGCGTCCTTAGTACACGACACCAGATAAATCGTACTGAACAGGGCGATCAATACCAATCGATAATAACTTCGTAGGTTTTTCATTGTTTTAATGTTTTTAAGTTCATTTTGTTAAAATTTTGGGGTCAAAACTGATATATCTACGTTTGAAATAGGATTTTGGTTATCGAAAATGTGAAAAAAACCAAAATTTTGAGTAAGAAAATTCCAAACAATTAATTTAGAGGGAAGTGGACGGTAAAAGGATGGGAAAAAAATTAAACGAATTTGCCAAAAAAGAAAAATCACCGTTTTCAACGTGGATGAAGTTGCCCTAAAAATACTCAACCGGCCAGAAGATAAAATTTTCGCGCTATTTAGAGGGACAAAATACCCTGCTTCAGAATCTGTCCGAAACGGTACATGTCTTCGAAAGAACAGTAAAATGGAGCCGGTGCCAAGCGGATGACGTTGGGTTCGCGCCAATCGGTAACAACACCGTTTTCCATGAGGTAATCGAACAAGGGTCGCCCCTGACCGTGTAGGAAGACCGAAAGCTGGCAGCCTCTGTCTTCGGGAGTGATAATCTCAAAATGTCCATCGGTTTCCCGGTCGATTTCCTGAAGGATGAATTCCAGATAGGCCACGATTTTTTTACGTTTTCCAATGAGGGAAGCCATCCCGGTTTCCTCGAACATTTCAAGGGATGCCAAATACGGTGCAACGGAGAGTACCGGGGGATTGCTTACCTGCCAGGCATCCGCGTTTGGCATTGGTTCGAACTCCGGTTTCATGAGGAAGCGGGTCTCCTTTTTTGTGCCCCACCATCCCTCGAATCGGGGGATATCCTTTTTATCGAGATACTTTTCGTTGATATATACTCCCGAGGCATTTCCCGGCCCGCTGTTCATATATTTATAGCTGCACCAAGCGGCGAAATCAGCGTTCCAATCGTGTAGTTTGAGTTCCACGTTGCCCACGGCATGGGCAAGGTCCCATCCCACAAAAGCCCCGACGGATTTTCCCCCCTCGGTAATCGTTTCCATATCGAACACCTGTCCGCTATAATAATTGACCCCACCGATGAGCACCAAGGCCAGTTCATCACCTACCTCCTTAATTTTATCTACCACATCCTCTGTACGCCAGTGATGTTCGCCCTCGCGCTTTTTAACCTCGACGATTGTCTCGGCCGGATCCAACCCGTGAAACCGTACCTGACTTTGGAGCATATATTGATCGGAGGGAAAGGCCTTTTCCTCGCAAAGAATCTTAACCCGTTTTCCCGCCGGTCGATAAAAACTGACCATCAAAAAATGCAGGTTGACCGTCAAGGTGTTCATCACGGAGACCTCTTCGGTCTTTGCCCCGACCACTTTCGCCAAGGGTGCGGCCAAGCGTTCATGGTACTCCCACCAGGGCTTATCGGAACGAAAATGCCCTTCTACGGCCAGTTCCTTCCAATCCGCCATCACCTCATCGACGTACTGTTGGGTACGCTTCGGCTGCAGGCCAAGCGAATTTCCCGTAAAATAAATGACCGGCTTCCCGTTCATTTGCGGAAAGTGGAACTCCTCCCGATATTTTCGAAGGGGGTCGTCGGCATCCAGTTTTTGCGCGAAGGCGAGGGTGTTTTCGAAGGACATAGCAGCTTTTTTTCAAAAGTACGGTTTCGTATTCCATAAAAACCACATCCGATAGGGGAAAATGACTAAGGTGTATGTTCCCTATCTTTGCTGTCAAAAGTCCCGATGCACTTTCTATCCCAAGATTTGGAAGACTACATTCGAAACCATTCCGAAGAAGAGCCCGAGCTACTCAGGGAACTCACCAGGGAGACCCATCTGAAGATCGTTCGCCCAAGAATGCTAACGGGCCACTACCAGGGTAGGGTGCTAAGTCTGCTGTCCAAAATTATGCATCCGGACAACATACTGGAAATCGGTACCTACACGGGTTATTCGGCCCTTTGTCTTGCGGAAGGCCTGCGAAAAAACGGGAAGCTCCATACCATCGATACCAACGAGGAGCTACACGACATGCAACGGAAATATTTCGATAAAAGCGGCTACGGGCAGCAAATCGTTCAGCACACCGGCGACGCCAAGACCATCATTCCCACTTTGGATGTGGTTTTCGACCTCATCTTCATCGATGCGGAAAAGAGGGAATA
>JBAUIP010000108.1:0-3427 GCA_049683055.1 Pricia sp. | reverse complement strand
CGGTAATCTTGATAAGTCCTTTCTTACCATAATTGCCCACAAATTCAATGACATCGCCCACGGCAAGGCCTTCGATTTGTTGGTTGGTAGAGGCGGAGATGTTAGCTAAGTCACCTGATAGGATTATACCGTCGAATTCATCTGCGGTGAGTGTTGATTCGGCGAAAAACATTTGGTTCAAGGTTTCGTTCTCTGTATCAGCTTCGTCTTCACCTGGTTCAAAACCTGCCACCTCAAAATTAAATACGGTTTTGTAATTCGCGGTCGACGAAAATGAAGCTCCTGTGCTGTTGGTCCAATAGTAGCCAAAATCCCAAAACGCTCTAAATTCCGGTCCGTCAATAATATTATAAACTGTACCGTCCAATAGGGAAAAGAATGTTTCGGAATTCCCATCCTCAGCAGGAGCGAATAATTTTATATCACTATAACTGCGCACCTCGGCAGCAGGGTTGGTACCGTTCCCTACCGTCACTGTGATAGTGCCTATACCTAGGGCGAACCTTTTAGTAGCATCCCTGAAGTCACCTTTTCCGGTAGTCGTCCAAAATTTATATACGATTTCACCGTCCTCGATGTCGGGCACCGGCAATTCGAAAGTAAAGTCGATATCCATTTTATTCGATCCGTCTAAATCGATAGATCCATCACCTTTCAGCTCTTTTTGAAGGTCGGTGTCCTCCAAGTCGAAGGCGTTGAAAGGTATTTCGGCACCTCCCTGAATTTGTTGCGTGATATACATTCGGCGCTGCGTGGTCTCCGTCGAGGTAAAAATGACTCGACCAGGTACTGCAGTACCGACTTCGCCGCTGGCCTCCGCCTCCGTCTGGTTCTCGGCAGGGGCGGCCTCGCTGAAAATCAGCGTTGCCACTTGGGGTTCTTCCGGATTATCGGGATTTTCACCATCTGGGTTCATCGGTTGCTCGGGCGTTTCGAAAACGCTGCTGTCGTCATTGCTACAACTAGCCATAAAAAGACAAAGGGCCAGACCGGCCATTCCGTATTTCATAATAGATTTTACTTGTTTTCTCATAAAATGGTTTTTGTTTTTAATCGACCAATGGTTCGGTTTCTTGGTCATTTTACACTACTACTAAACTGTTTGAGATCGATTTTGGTATATAGGATGACCTATTTTTTAATATTTTTCTTACGTGGTTTATCCGGTCTGCGGATTTTAAAACCGTGATCTTTTCATTTTATGGGATGCTATTTTATCCACTGGATACGTTAATAGCACGTGAAAAAGATAGCTTACCAAACAGACATTTCGTAAATTTGCAATAATGAAACAACGGTTACATCAGGTTTTTTCTATAACCATGGCCCTAATGCTTTTGGTCTCCACCACCTCGTGGACGATTGGAAAGCACTATTGCATGGGTCTTCTGATGGATACTGCCCTGTTTAAACATGCTGAGGATTGCCGGATGGATATGTCCATGGACAACGAGGAAGAAGATGCCACCGCTTCCGAAGAGGATGGCTGTTGCAACGATGAGATTATCGCGCTATCCGGCCAAGAAGATTTGAAACCGTCTTTTAACAAACTGGACTTAGACCAACAGCTATTTTTGGTCGCTTTCGCCCGCTCGTACTATAATTTATTTCCAGCGCTTTCAAAACAGCCTATTCCCAACGAATACTACCCACCGCCTCTTTTGGTCAAGGACATCCAGTTGCTTGACGAGGTATTTTTGATTTGATTTTTCTTCATTTCCGTGCATCCTTTTTTTGCGCGGTCTATCCATTTATCGAAACAGATTCCGAAAACTTTGCTTCTGCCCTCGAAACGGTATACGTTTCCCGGTCGAACTCAAAGTGAGGGATTGGATGAAGAAAACTATCCTTCAAATCAAAAAATTATGAATAGTATCAGACTGCTACTACCCGCGCTATTGCTGGTAGTAGGACAACTCAAGGCCCAAGGTCCGCCCATTACGGCAGACAAGCCCATTATGCTTGGGGGCAACAGCTTTACCATGAAGACCTTGACAGAGATCCGAACGACCCAGCGGGGCACGTTTACCTACATTCCCTTAATGCTGCATTACCTCCCGACCGCCAATTCGCTGGTCGCCCTCCATTTGCCCTATATCGGCTACAATTTCGAGACAGCGGAGGCCGACGGAAGCGGTCTAGCGGATATCAAGGTCATGGGCAAATACCAATTTTTTAGAAAAGATGGTACCGGAAAGACTTTCCGAATGGTAGCCAAGACCTTGCAAAGTCTTCCTACGGGTAAAGAAATTGATGTCATGGAGCTGAGTACCGGCAAATATAGCGGTTACTACGGTGTGGTGGCCGGCTATGAAACCCTGAAATATGGCATATCCAACGAACTCGGATACAATTGGATGCCCGATGGCACCCTCGATGAATTCAAATATAAACTCGGATTCGGACTGCCGTTGCTCAAACCCCAATATCCCAACAAACAGGTCAACCTCTATTTTGAGTACACCAATTCGTGGTTGACCGAACGGGACTGGTACCAGTTGCTCTACGCCCAAGGCGTTCAGTACGCCGGAAAGAATATCACTTTCGATCTGGCGGTGCAAGTGCCCTTGGTCAACGACGTTACCGATGGACGGAAATTAAAATATAGCCTGTTTTTGGGCACACGGTATACGTTTTGATCGACCGATTTAAAACGGACCGCCCAAAAGGTTTAGTACTGAATTTTATAAATCAATAAACTCCCGCAAAGACGGGAATCACATAAATAAAGTAATCATGAAAACAATAATCACAACAATGTTCATCGTCATGATGACCGTAATAAGTGCCAACGCACAAAAGAAAATGGATCAATTTATGGTACAGGTCGACGGCCTCGGCTGTCCGTTCTGTGCCTATGGACTCGAAAAGAAGTTTAAGGAATTCAAGGGTATCAAGGAGGTCAAGATCGATATCGAGACCGGGGATTTCAGTTTCAAGTACCCCGCCGAAAAACAATTGTCGATGGTGGACGTAGAAAATCAGGTCGAAAAAGCGGGCTATACCCCGATTACATCCAAAATCGAACGGGCCGACGGTACGGTCGAGGAATCCGGTGCATCGGCCGAGAAAAGTTCAGGTGATGAAATTATGGTCGAAGAGAGCGTTACCGTATCCGGCAACTGTGAACAGTGCCGCGCCCGGATCGAAAAAGCGGCCAAAAACGTCACGGGAGTCTCGGAGGCGGCTTGGGATAAAAATTCAAAGTTGTTGACGGTCAACCTCGATACGAATTCCACTTCGATGGAAGCAGTAGAAAAAGCGGTCGCCGGTGTGGGGCATGACACCGAAAACCATAGAGCGCACACCGACGACTACGGCGACCTGCCCGCATGTTGCCAGTATGAACGTATCGAGCAGTAATCATAATCTAAGATTACATGACCAGACTGTCACATCGGCTTCCGAACAGATTGAACTCCAGAGG
>JBAUIP010000107.1:0-1952 GCA_049683055.1 Pricia sp. | reverse complement strand
CTTTTAGTAGTTTCGTAAATTGACCTTTTGCGTGTCTAGGAACGTATATTTAAGCGGTCCTTTGGACTTACTGCCAATAGGCTTTTATCTTTTCAAAAATACGTGTCACACTATCCAAATTATTTGTAACAAAAATCGTAAAAGTTTGTTACAAAGTAATTGACTTGATATGTTAGTAAAATATCGTCGACCAGTTTTAATTACTCACATTTGAAAAGTTCAACTGATGAGATTTTGAAATAATCAAATCGATATCTTTATTCAAAAAGTTAGAACTCTGTCCCGTTGAGGTCACCAATAGCAGAAAATCCGTTCCCCTTTTGGGAACGGATTTTATATTTTCGCTAGCTAAATTTACTGATTTATACGCTTCCTCCTTTGTAGTAATCCAATTTCAGAGGCTTTAATTACTCTAATCCAAATCAATTTAATGACCTCTACTAAAGAAAAAATTTAATCAATCTTGTCACCACGGCCTAATATCAATTTCTGGTTAATGTTCCGCTTTTCATCTAGTTTGAGTGTATTTAGAGAAAAAGCCCATTAATTCTCAATACAACTTAATCTTCTCCGCCCGATACACCGACCCTTGCGAAACATTCGAGTTGACGTTCATTTCAAACAGCACATTCTTATCGAAATCCACTTCTAGAATAGTCGACTTGAGAAACTCATCGGTCCATGTATTGGTGACATTATCTTTGTCTACATAAACATGGTCAAAGGCCAGAGAACCGGCGACAATTAGGCGCGTGTCGCTAGAAGTTATATAATCCACATCGCTGATGATGGGGGAGTAGAATGCTTCCCCGCGTTCTCGGCCATATTCCCAGACGGTTTCTACGGTTCCGCCGATTTCAGCTTCTTCGATTCTTACTTCCACGGCGCGGCTAAATTTATCGCCGGTACCGAATTGGCGTCCGTAGCCGTTATCGAAGAAGAATAGATTCCCCTCGGGAGTGATGAGGGGGGCGTGCTGCCCCCAATTCCATTCCATATCGGGGTCGTCGGAGGTCAACAAATAGTCTTCAAAGCCATCCCAATCGAAGGGTGGGGCCATAATCCATTTTAGTTGATTGTCCCATGTAATCTTGAAAAGAGCCTGACGTTGGCCGGATACGATGATACTATTGTCGCGCTCGTCGTGGATAACCGCGTTGACGTGCACCCAATCTTCAGGGGTGTTCAACAAGGTATCACGCTTCGGCAGAATCGGATTTAAATCCCAAGTGTTGATGATATCTCCCGAATTTCTGTCCATCGCTATGATGTAATCCTCGATAGTCTCCGCGCCTGTTTTGTTGACGGGCACTATGAAGTTGCCGTTTTCCATTTCATAAATATCGTGGTGGACGTTTTCATATTCTGGATAGAAGGAAAACTCCTTTACGAGTTCCCCGGTGATGGTGTACTCGAAAATGGAACCTTGTCCATCTTCGCCTTTTCCCAGCCCCATGTTGCCGTTGGCGAAACGTTGCAATCCATAGTTGTTACCCTCTGCAAAGTTGGAGGAATACCATCGTACCTTACCGAACCGGTCGACCATCAACGGAAGGTTGGTCGGCCTGAAGTTGACCAAGAAAACCGTATTCTGTTCGTCGGTAGCCAATTGTTCGACGATTTCAAACTCCGGTAATCCTTCGGGAAGTGGGTCGGTTTCGATAGTTCTGGCAATGGTAAGCCGTTCTTTTCCATCGGGACTTTTCAGGATAAATTCCACGGTATTCTCATAACCAGCGTAAAGTCCCAAAACATCAAATTCGTGCGTTTTGCTAACTTCGGAAGAAGACGAGCGCATATCGGAAAACTCCCCGTCCTGACCTACGATTCGGATTTCGACAGTGCCATCTATCGGGGTCTCAACGGTCGAAACGGCCGCCAGGGGTGCAGTGTCAAAAGGGTTGAGTTCGATATCGATACCCACCCCAGATTCGTCGCCTATGTAAGACGTA
>JBAUIP010000106.1:0-8569 GCA_049683055.1 Pricia sp. | reverse complement strand
ATTATCTCGAAATCAAGGGAATTTTCGTTGCAGAATTTCTTGAATCCGTATAAAATTCGCTTGGGATATGGATATACCGATTTGGTGGGATACACTAATATCAGCTTTTGATAGGTCTTAATCTTGGCCAGCCCTTCGTTCAGGGCGTTGTAGATGTCGTTTTCAAAGTCTTGGTATATTTTGATGATATTTCCGGAGGTGCCCAGTTCGTTATCGACGATAACAAGCTTATCCTCAGAAATCCTGTTGATTGCCTTCAAGGCCTGCTCGGGATTGCTGACATGCTCCATTTTATCGTTTTTAAAATGGGGCATAATGACGTAATAATCGTAAGCCTTGGCGTGTTTTTCCATCAAATTTAGGAAGAGCGTTTCGTTACAGTGATAAATAAAAAGGTCGGTATGCGCATTGTTGCCGATACTGTTTATAAAGGCATTGTATATCCTAATTTTGTAAGAACTCGGCTTGTTTATCAGGATAAGGATATTGATTTTCGACAGTAATTTCGTACGGGTAATATAGTATCCCTTCCCACGGATGGAGGTAATTATTTTCCGTTCCTTTAGAATGTTGTAAGCCTTTTCGACCGTATCCCTGGAAAGGATGTATTCTTCGCTAAAACTGTTGATAGAGGGAATTTTCTCGTCCATCTTAAGATTACCGATCGAGATGTGGTGGATGATGGCATCCACAATCTGTTTGTATTTTGGTATCCGTGATAGCTCGTCTATATGTACGTATTTGAACAACTCCATTTTCCTAACTTTCAAATTGGTTTTGAGGCTGATGATTTGCCGATGGCCCAATTTATAAAAAATAATTTTCTCTAAATTCGAGGGAACAGTACAGTACAGGATACAATCCTGATTTTCGTGGCTTATTTTAGCGAAAAGTTGAATCACAAAACATATAGCATGGCAAATCCGGTCAAAGAATTCAATTATGTAGACTATCTCTGGGACGATAAAAAAGCGGACGCTCTGGGCGACAATCAGGTCGAACTTTTCCTGTACCGCTCCAATATTCTTGGGGCAGATCTTCGGATTACCAATTATGGCGGCGGAAATACCAGCTGCAAGACCATCGAAAAAGACCCGTTGACCGACGAAGATGTAGAGGTAATGTGGATTAAAGGCTCCGGTGGGGATATCGGAACTTTGGATAGAAAAGGAATAGCAGGCCTTTATGTGGACCGCCTGCGGGATTTGAAAAATGTATACGGGGGATTGGAGGATGAAGACCGCATGGTAGGATTGTTCAATCACTGCATCTACGATCTCGATAGCCGTGCACCCTCAATAGACACCCCGCTACACGGATTGCTTCCTTTCAAACATATAGACCACCTGCACCCGGATGCTTTAATCGCGGTCGCCGCTGCCAAGGATAGCGAAAAAGTGACCCGTGAGATCTGGGGCGATTCAATGGGATGGGTACCTTGGCAGCGTCCCGGTTTTGATCTTGGCCTACAGTTGGAAAAATGCCTGAACGATAATCCGGGTATCCGGGGCATCGTTTTGGGCAGTCACGGACTGTTCACGTGGGGAGACACTTCCTACGAATCGTACATGAACAGTTTGGAGGTCATCGAAATGGCCTCGGAATACATTGCCAAGAAAATAGAGGAGAACGGTGAGGTTTTCGGAGGACAGAAAATTAAAAGCCTTCCTCCGGCGGAACGTACCGAAAAAGCGGCCCAGCTCATTCCAATGCTCCGAGGATTGTGCTCCTCCGAAAACAGGATGATCGGTCATTTCAACGATAGTGATACAGTCTTGCAGTACATTAATAGTAATGATCTGTCTCGCTTGGCCCCGATGGGCACCTCGTGTCCCGACCACTTTCTGCGCACCAAAATACAGCCGCTCGTGTTGGAATTGAAAACCGATGAGGATATTTCGGATAGTGAAGCCGTACTTAAAAAACTTAAGCCCGCCTTCGAACAATATAAAAAGGAATACGCTGAATATTACGAGAATCATAAAAGAGAAAACAGTCCCGCCATGCGCGATGTCAGTCCCGTAATCATCATATATCCCGGTGTTGGCATGTTCAGCTTTGCCAAGAACAAACAGACCGCACGGGTGGCGAACGAATTCTACGTCAACGCCATCAATGTGATGCGCGGGGCAGAGGCGATTACGGAATACACCTCCCTGCCCCGGCAAGAGGCCTTTGATATCGAATATTGGTTGTTGGAGGAAGCCAAGTTGCAGCGCCAGCCCAAAGAAAAACCGCTATCCAGAAAAGTGGCTTTTGTCACCGGCGGAGGTGGCGGTATCGGAAAGGCCATAGCGGATAAACTGGCCGAAGAAGGCGCCAATGTCGTACTTACCGACATTGCCGAAGACCGGTTGAAAGAAGCATTGGATACTTACGGAAGCGATACCGCGAGCGACGCCATTTGCGATGTCACCAAATCGAAATCCATCACCAAAGCCTACAAAAAGGCCTGCCTTGATTTCGGAGGCGTGGATATTGTGGTGCACAGCGCAGGACTCGCCATTTCCAAACCTATTGAGGAAACATCTGAAAAAGATTGGGACGTGCTACAGAACGTACTTGTCAAAGGCCAGTTCGAACTCGCCAAACAGGCCGTTGCCATCATGCGGAAACAAGGTCTTGGTGGGGACTTTATCAGTATCGCCAGCAAAAATGGACTCGTATCCGGACCTAACAACGTGGGCTATGGTACCGCGAAAGCCGCCCAACAGCACATGGCCCGTTTGCTGGCCGCGGAACTGGCCGGTGATAAAATCCGCGTCAATACCGTTAATCCCGACGGAGTCATCGTCGGCAGCAAGATTTGGGAAGGCGATTGGGCCGAAGGTCGCGCTAAGGCCCACGGTATATCCGTCGAGGAACTCCCCGCGCATTACGCCAAAAGAAATCTATTGGGTAAAATTATCTACCCTGAGGATATTGCCAACGGGGTATTCGCCTTGGTCGGCATACTGGACAAGAGTACAGGAAATATAGTCAATGTCGATGGCGGTATGGCCAACGCCTTTGTAAGATAGTTGTTTGAGTTAGTTGAGTATGGCTTTCGTAAGCGTCGGAAACGAAGGTTTGCGGGAGCCATTTTTCACTTAAACCTTAGGGCCAAATAGTCATGTTTTGAGTACGTATACCACCCGATTTCCGAACTTTGGGAAAACTTTTTCATGACGAAATCAAAGCCAGACAATTAGGCTTGATCAGAAAATAGACAAGTACAAACTATATGAAACTAACCGTCGAACAAATCGCGGATCAGAATAAAAAGGGACAAGAGGAGCATTCGAAAGCCTTTCAGTTTCTTTCCGAAAACCTGACCACACATGGAAAAAATGTCGATGGCATTATAAAAAAACTTTCCGATTTTCAGGTTGCCATTCCCAGTTGGGCCCTAGGCGCGGGCGGCACCCGTTTCGGGCGTTTCGGATTTCAGGGCGAGCCGGGCAGCCTAGAACAAAAAATCGATGATGTCGGCGCTATCCATGCCTTGACCCAAACGGCCGGAGCGATTTCCCTGCATATTCCCTGGGATGTTCCCGAAGATTATCAGGCCATCAAGGAATTGGCCGCATCCCATGACCTAATTTTTGACGCGGTCAACTCCAACACCTTTCAGGACCAAGAGAACGCCTCCGAAAGCTATCGGCACGGCTCCCTCAGCAACATTGATGAGGCGGTCAGACGACAGGCGGTCATACATAACAAAGAAGTTATCGAAATAGGCAACAAACTCGGCTCCAAAAGTCTTACCGTCTGGCTGGCGGACGGTGCCTCCTTCCCCGGGCAGACCAATTTCCAGACCGCCCTGAGCCAGACCCAAAAAAGCCTTCAAGAAATTTATGCCACCTTACCAGAAGATTGGAAACTTTTCATAGAATATAAACCTTATGAACCCAATTTTTACAGTACCGTTATCCAAGACTGGGGTACCTCTTTTATGCTGGCCAACGAATGTGGCAAAAAAGCGTACACGCTGGTCGATCTGGGCCATCATCTTCCCAACACCAACATCGAGCAGATAGTATCTACCTTAATGCTAAAGGGCAAACTGGGGGGGTTCCATTTTAACGATAGCAAATATGGCGACGATGATCTTACTGTAGGCAGCGTAAAACCTTACGCACTCTTTTTAATTTTCAATGCCTTGGTCTATGGGATGGAAAACAATCCCCAAAACCCCTACCCCGCCTGGATGATCGATGCCAGCCACAACATCAAGGACCCCTTGGAGGATATCATCCAATCCCTTGAGGCCATACAGGAGGCCTATGCCAAAGCACTACTTGTAGACCGGAAAGCCCTGAACGCTGCCCAGCAACATCACGATGTAACCCAATGCCAAGAAATTCTTCAGGAAGCTTACCGTACCGATGTCCGGCCCTTGTTGCAAGAATCTCGGCTGCAGAAGGGAGGAGCCTTGCATCCCCTTCAAACCTACCGGGCGCTCGGCATCCGAAAGAAACTGGTGGAGGAACGGGGGGCCGATTCAAAGGCGTCGGGACTTTAGACGAAATCATGCCGTTCTAAGCCGAGAGCCGACCTCAAAGTATCGGGAACGTGAAAAACATACCTGGACACTAAATTGACCCCAGAACAGGGAGCCATTTGAGAGTATCCATACAAAAAACATCCTGAGAAATCGAAGCGAGAGATAAAAATTCTATGGCTTAATTCAGGGCCTGAAGAAAATGAAAGAAGTAACTGCCATATTCGATATCGGAAAAACCAACAAAAAATTCTTTTTGTTCGATTCGCAGTTTCAGGAGGTGTACCGGGAATACAGAAAGTTCGAAATGATAACAGACGACGACGGCCACCCGACCGAAGACCTCAAAACCTTACAAGTATGGCTTAAGGAAGTTTTCGACCGCATCCTGAAATCCCAAAAATACGACATCACCGCAATCAACTTTTCTACCTACGGAGCCAGTTTAGTGCACCTTGACGAAAACGGAGATCCAATCGCCCCATTTTACAACTATACGAAGCCTCTAGACCCACATATCATCGATGATTTCTACCAAAAATACGGACCCGATAAAGAGTTGGCCAAGGCCACCGGTTCGTCCAATTCAGGAATGTTGAACTCGGGAATGCAGCTCTATTGGTTAAAACATACCCAACCCGAAAAGTTTAAGAAAATCGCTTTCTCGCTGCACCTTCCCCAATATCTCAGCTACATCTTCACCGGCATCCCCCTCAGCGAATATACCAGTATCGGATGCCACACCGCACTATGGGACTATTCGAAAAAAGACTATCATAACTGGGTCTACCAAGAAGGCATACATCGCATACTGCCGCCGATAGTATCCACCGAGACCAGCATCAACATGAACTACAACGGCAAGCGCATCAAGATTGGGGTCGGAATACACGATAGTTCAGCCGCTTTATTGCCATACGTTCGCAGTATCGAAAAGAAATTTATTTTGGTATCCACAGGTACCTGGAGCATAGCGCTCAATCCGTTTACCGAAAATCTGTTGACCAAACAGGATATCGATAAGAATTGCATCAACTACATGCGTATCAACGGCAAACCGGTAAAAGCCAGCCGCATGTTCTTGGGCAACGAATACAGTCTTCAGGTCGCAGAACTCACGGAAAAATATCAGGTGTCGGCAGATTATCACAAAGAGGTATCTTTCGATTACGAAGTATTCTATGAAATTATCAAGGATTTCGAGTACGCCTTTCGATGGAAAAGTCTCGAGGACGGGAATATGCCTGAAAAGACCCATTTTAAATTTGATCGCTTTGAACACGCCTACCATCAGCTTATGATCGAACTGGTCCTACTGCAAGTGGAAAATATAAAGACCGCGGCCGGAGACGATACCATAGAAAAACTATATATTGATGGCGGTTTCAGCGATAACGATGTGTATATTAAATTAGTGTCCCATTACCTTCGGAACATGGAGTTGCGTACCACCGACTCCTCCCTTGGTTCCGCCTTGGGGGCGGCCATTGCAATTTCGGATTCTAAGCTGAATTCCAAGTTCCTAAAGAAGAATTATTCCCTGAAAAAGCACATTCCCTTTATCCTAAAGTAGCATCATATGGCCCAGAACTTCAATACCTCCTATCCCTCCGTAGATGACTTGAGAAACAAGGCCAAGCAACGGGTGCCACGTTTTGCTTTTGAGTATTTGGATGGGGGCTGCAACGAAGATGTAAGTATCACAAGAAATACCGCTGAGATACGGGAGGTGAAATTGGAGCCCCGCTACTTGCGAAACCAAGGAATCAGTTCCACCAAGACCAAAGTATTAGGCATGGAATTCGACGCGCCGTTCGGGATTGCGCCAGTGGGACTCCAGGGACTCATGTGGCCCAACTCCCCCGCTATCTTAGCGAAAGCGGCCCACGAACACAACGTACCCTTTATTCTCAGCACCGTCACCACGATGGATATCGAAATGGCCAGCGAGCTGACCGAGGGAAAGGCTTGGTTTCAGCTTTATAATCCCGTAGAGGATGCCGTTCGCGATGACATACTTGATCGGGCCGAAGCGGCAGGCTGTCCCGTGTTGGTGCTGCTCTGCGATGTACCCACCTTCGGCTTTCGGCCGCGGGATTTTAAAAATGGATTGGCCCTGCCCCCGAAAATGTCCGTCGCCAACATCCTTCAGATTATGGGCAAACCCACGTGGGCGTTCAACACGCTGAGATACGGACAACCCACTTTCGAAACGCTAAAACCTTATACCCCAGAGGGACTGAACCTAAAACAACTCGGGGCTTTTATGGACAAAACTTTTTCGGGAAGGCTGAACGAGGAAAGGATCAAACCCATTCGGGATAAATGGAAAGGAAAACTTGTGCTGAAGGGAGTCGCCTCGGAAAGGGATACGGAGGACGCTATACGGATGGGCTTTGACGGGATTATTGTATCCAACCATGGTGGCCGCCAGTTGGATGCCGCACAGTCCACCCTTCGTTCCATGAAGGAGATAGCCGTAAAATACAGTGACCAAATCGAGGTGATGATGGACAGCGGACTGCGTTCCGGTCCTGATATTGCCCGGGCCATGGCCTGTGGAGCTAAATTCACTTTTATGGGCCGATCTTTTATGTACGGCGTCGGTGCGTTAGGAAAAGAAGGGGGCGACCATACCATTGCCATGCTAAAAACCCAGTTTAAGCAGGTTATGGACCAGCTTTGCTGTGAAAAGGTCGAAGATTTGCCGAAGCATTTGATTACCGAATGAAATGGTCCCGAAACCGAACATCTAATGGAAAGGTCGAATATTTGCCGAAGCATTTGATTACCAACTAAGCCATACGACAAGAACTACGAGCCAAACCAACACCACAAGAACAGCGAACCAAACTAAAAAATTATGAGCCTTAACAAACAGGAAGAAGATGTCATCCAAGAAATAGCGGGTGGGGAATTCGAACGCGAACCCGTACCCCAGTCCAAATTAAAAAGCTGGAAAAGCTTCTTGGGTATGTACGCCGGCGAGCATGCCGCGGGAACGGAGTTCATTATCGGTCCTCTTTTTCTGACCGCTGGGGTCAGCGCATTCGACCTGATTGTTGGACTGCTGATCGGAAATTTTTTGGCTGTTTTGAGCTGGCGTTTCCTGACCGCTGAAATTGCGGTGCAAAATCGGCTGACCCTCTACTATCAATTGGAGCGTATTTGTGGCAAAAAACTGGTTATCGGTTACAATCTGGCCAACGGCATCCTATTTTGTTTTCTGGCCGGTGCAATGATTACCGTATCCGCAACGGCCGTCGGCATCCCGTTTGACATGGAAATGCCAAAATTGACGGATACCACTCCCAATGGGCCGACCTGGATCATTATCGTACTCATCATCGGGGCGGTAATCTCCCTAATCGCCTCAAAGGGATATGATACGGTTTCCAAAGCGGCCAATTGGATGTCCCCTGTCATCGTGTTGGCCTTTATCGCCTGTGGCGTGGTGGCACTTTCCCAATTGGAGGTCAAAAGCTTTGCCGATTTTTGGGCCATTTGGGGAGAAGGCTCGGAACCCTTTCCAGGGCAGATCAAATACACCTTTTGGCACGTGGTCATCTGGTCGTGGTTCGCCAATGCCGCGATGCACATAGGCATGTCCGATCTATCCGTTTTCAGGTTTGCAAAAAATGCCAATTCGGGCTGGACCGCTGCTGCCGGTATGTACGTAGGCCATTACATGGCCTGGATTGCAGCCGCCCTGCTCTACGCTGTCTACCTAAAATCACCGGAAGCACAGGCTTTTCTGGCCAACGGGGAAGCACCGTCCGTAGCACCGGGACCTTTGGCCAATAACGCCATCGGTATCTTCGGGATTATCGCCGTGGTGCTCGCGGGATGGACGACCGCCAATCCCACCATCTATAGAGCGGGACTCGCATTTCAGGCCATTATTCCCAAAGTATCTACCTTTTGGGTGACCATCATAGCGGGATCGATCGCCACAATTGCGGGACTTTTCCCCGCCTTCGCCATGAAACTCCTCGGATTTGTCGCACTTTACGGATTTATACTAGCTCCCTTCGGGGCCATCATCGTCTTTGAGCATTTCTTCTATAAACAAGCGGGAATCGTAAA
>JBAUIP010000105.1:0-5668 GCA_049683055.1 Pricia sp. | reverse complement strand
AGTATGTACCATATCCTTCTTTGTGGAACGGTGGCTCTTGCGCTTTTATGGTCTGGACGAAGACGGCAAGGAAAACATATTGCAGTTCGCCTCGGAAAATTGGTTGGTTGCCGACCGTGGAAGTATCTATTTTAACGAGCCGTCCCATTTTTTTATCGATGCGGTCGAAGATTCCGTGGTGGTGCCGATCGACAATGCCTTTATGGATAAAATCTCGCTTATAAGCTCAACTTTCAGGAAAAAGAATGAACGGCTGTTGCACAACCACATCCGTCACCTGAACGGCAGGATTTCCCTTTTGCTGGGAGCATCCGCCGAGAAACGGTATTTGGAATTCATCAAGCTATACCCCGATGTCATGCTTCGCGTACCCCAATGGATGGTGGCCTCTTACCTGGGTATTACCCCTGAGAGCCTGAGTAGGGTACGAAAAGGATTGGCGGACAAAAATTTCAACTCCCGATAGCTCGCATTACTTTTCCTATTTCTTACCATAGGTCAATGTGCAGGCTGTCGTTCCATGGTATTTTTGAATAAAATTTTACGGATATGGAATACGAACTAATAAACCACAAGGAAAAAAGTCGGTTTGAAGTCCACGTAGATGGAAAGATTGCCTTTGCGGATTACAAACTCTTCGACGCCGGGATAGCTTACATGCATACCGAAGTGCCCAAAGAATTGGAAGGCAAAGGGCTGGGCTCTTTCATTGCCAAGGGCATATTGGACTATGCGGAAGAAAACGACCTTAAGGTAAAGCCTTACTGTCCTTTCATAAAGGCCTATATTGACAGGCATCCCGAGTATCAAGCGAATTCAATGTTCCACAACAAGGATGTATCGTGAAAGAACCATTGCAATCCATAAATCATAAATCGAACCCGTCTTGAGTTGTTGTTTGGAACCGAGATAAAAAAACTCAAGAGAAGCTCATTAAAACAGAGAAAAAATGAAAACTAAAACAGTTGAATTGGTAGCAAGCCCCAGACCGCCCCATTTTGTAGGGGACGGGTTCAGGGTACACAACTTTATCCCCGGCGCATTCAGAATGGATATGCAAAGAATGGATCCGTTCATCATGCTGGACTATAATTCGAAGTATGATTTCCCGCCTTCCGAAAGGCCAAAGGGCGTGGGCGTACACCCGCACAAAGGGTTTGAGACCGTAACCATTGCCTACAAGGGCAAGGTGGCCCACCACGATAGCAGTGGCGGCGGTGGTGTAATAGGCGAAGGGGATATCCAGTGGATGACGGCTGCCAACGGAATTCTCCATAAAGAATACCATGAAGGGGAATGGAGCAAAAAGGGAGGTGAATTCCAAATGGTACAGTTATGGGTAAACCTTCCCGCGAAGGACAAGAAAAGCCCCCCGAAGTACCAGGCCATAAAATATGGGGACATCAAAAGATATGAACTGGACAACAATGCCGGAACTGTCGAAGTGATCGCCGGCGAATATAAGGGCACGGAAGGTTCCGCCTCAACCTTTACCCCCGTACACATGTTCAACGCCAAGTTGAACAAGGGCGGAAAGGCAGATTTTCGGTTCCCGGCCCACTATGCCACCGCCTTACTTTTAATAGAGGGGAGTATTCTGGTCAATGGTTCGGAAAAAGCACCCACCGACCATATGGTGCTCATGGCCAATGACGGCGAAAATTTTGAGGTCGAGGCAACGGAGGATGCCGTAGTCCTTGTTTTGAGCGGGGAACCCCTTAAGGAACCCATTGCCGCACAAGGTCCTTTTGTAATGAATACCAAGGAAGAGCTCTCGGAGGCATTCAATGACTTCAACATGGGAAAATTTGGGTATCTTGAAGATTAAAGCAACGAAATCATTCTAAACATAATGGCATCATGGAGAATACACTTCAATTACCCTCACTGTCCTATAAGGGAAACGAGAAAAGCAAAATGACCCTGCACCTGTTCCTGCAGGTCATCGGGAAGATACGGATGGGAAACACACCACGTAAAAATCACTGGTGGTACGTTACCGAATATGTCGGTACCCGTGGATTGGGCACCGGCCCCATACCCTACCGATCCGGGATGGCCACGTTCTCGATTACTGTGGATGTACTGAACCATCGATTGGAAGTGGAAACAAGCGATGGGGCAAAAGAAGGTTTTCCGATCGCATCCGAACTTACGGTCGCCGAATTCTATTCCCGGTTAATGGAAATCCTTCAAAAATTGGATGTTCAGGTAAGCATTCTTGATAGCCCGTATGACTTGGGAATCGACAGACGCTTCGCGGAAATAACGGAATACCACCACTACGATGGGGACTACACCAAAAACCTTTGGAAGGTCTTGATATGGGTGGACAACGTTTTCAAGGAGTTCAGCGGACGGTTCTATGGAAAGACCTGCCCCGTACATCTCTATTGGCATTCCATGGATCTGGCCGTGACCCGGTTTTCAGGGAAGAAAGCACCGCCAATGGGAGAGGATGCCCGCATATCCGATAAGGATGCCTACACCCATGAATGCGTAAGTTTCGGTTTTTGGGCAGGGGACGACAATATGCAGGAGCCGGCATTCTACTCGTACACCTATCCCGCCCCCGAAGGTCTGGACGAGCGGCCCCTTGAACCTTCCACTGCCGAATGGATCGATAGCAACGGAAGCCCTATGGCCATTTTAAGGTATAACGATCTGATAAAAATGGAAAAACCGGGAAAAGCACTTTTGAATTTCATGGAAACGGCCTATCGGGCCGGTGCCGATCTGGCCAATTGGGACGTGGATAAACTCGATGTACCCGCATTGCACGAACTATAAGACAAAATTGACTGAAAGATCAAAAATTTCCTAAGGTCTTTACCAAAACCTAAAAACCGTAATCTATGAGATCAGGAAGACTGGAAGCGTTCAGCGATGGCGTTCTGGCCATTGTCATTACCATTATGGTATTGGAGATGAAGGCACCGGAAGATACTTCATTCGAATCCTTGCTAGCTATCGCACCCGTATTCATTAGTTATATACTCAGCTTTATCTATCTGGGCATTTACTGGAACAACCACCACCATCTCTTTCAGGCAACGGAAAGGGTAAACGGTAAGATTCTCTGGGCGAACCTGCATTTGCTGTTTTGGCTGTCGTTGATTCCGTTCGCGACCAGTTGGGTCGGGGAAAACCATGTTGTTGCCCTGCCCGTAGCACTTTACGGGCTCATACTGTTCTTGTCGGCCATTGCCTACAGAATCTTGGAAGTCAGCCTGACCAAGCTTCATGACGAGAACAGCCCTTTACACATGGTTGCGAAAACCGGGTGGAAAGAGAATATCTCAACAATTATCTACATTGTGGCAATCCCAACGGCATTTTTAAGTACATGGATTTCGATCGTTTGCTTTGTGGCCGTTGCCATTTTATGGGTATTCCCAAACAAAAAACTGGAAGAATCCGTTTTGAAAACACACAAAGACCAAATTCCGTAAAAAGTAATTAATATGCATATAGGAAGTCATTACAAAATTACCGAGTTTTTATTATGGACGCGCCGGACCATTTTTGTCCTGCTGTTGATCGCGGTCGTTCCAACGGTGCTCTATGCCATTTTCGGCTTTACTTGGCTGGCAATTCCATGGGTGCCCGTGGCCCTGATCGGTACCGCGGCCGCTTTTATAGCCGGTTTCAAAAATACACAGACCTATAACCGATTATGGGAAGCTCGGATGATCTGGGGTGCAATCGTCAACGATAGCAGAACTTGGGGCGTTATGGTCAAAGATTTTATAATTGATAAGGATGCGGAAATTACCGACCGGACCGAGTTGAAGAATACTCATAGACGAATAATTTATAGGCACATTGCATGGCTGACCGCTTTACGTTTCCAACTGCGACAGCCCAAACCGTGGGAAAACCTGACCAAGGCATACGCCAAGGAATACCGAAAGCATTATAGCGTCCCGGAATGGGAGACCGAACTCGAAGATGAAATGAAGCCGTATCTTTCGGAAGCCGACTTAAAGTATGTGCTGGAAAAGAAGAATCGCGCGACACAGTTATTGGCTTTGCAGTCGGCCGATCTGAGGGAGCTGCGCCAAAAGAAATTTATCGAAGAATATCCCTATGTGACCATCGAGACTGTATTAAAGGATTTTTATACCCATCAAGGGAAGGCCGAACGCATTAAGAATTTCCCATATCCACGGCAGTTTGCAAGTATTAACCTATTTTTCATTTGGCTACTTGTCATTCTGCTGCCTTTCGGTATGCTCGATGAATTCGCGAAACTGGGCGATTATGGGGTTTGGCTGACCATTCCGTTCAGCGTGATCGTTGGGTGGGTCTTCACTTCGTTGGAAAAAGTGGGCGAAAGCACCGAAAATCCGTTCGAGGGCGGTGCGAACGATATACCAATGGCATCCTTGAGCCGGACCATAGAAATAGATCTGCGGGAAATGCTCGAAGAAACGGACTTGCCTAAACCCCTTGAGGCGGTCAATAAAATCGTAATGTAGATAAGCGAAGGTAAGGTGGCCGATCTGTTGATTCTCAACAGCAATCCCATCTATAACATTAAGGCCACCAGAGACATTGACCGGTTGATAAAGAAAACCAAGGTTTACGATAGGATCCAGCTCGAAAAAATGCTGGAAGACGTAAAAAATATCTATAATTAAACTCACGGGTTTGCCCTCAGGCGGTGCATATAAACCCGTGAGATTTGAATAAATTGAATTTATATCAGCGACCTCGGTGCAAGCACACGCGGTTTAACTCGAAACAATTTTTCAGCTTTAATTCAGAGCATCGGGAAAGTTAACCCATAAAGATCAAAATTCATGAGATTATTACCAGTAACTTTAGGACTAGTATTATCAAGCGTAATTGTTTTTGGACAATCCGAAGATCAAAATCCAGCAACCGACGACCCTAAAAAACAAAAAATTATGTCGCAGAACGAGGCGGATTCAAGCACAGATTTTACACAATTGGATCTGAAATTTTTTGACCACTGCCTGGGCCTGGCAGAAGAAGCTTTGGGAGCTGGCGATCAACCGTTCGGTTCCATTCTTGTTAACATCGATAATGAGATTATTGCGGAAGCCAGAAACCGGGTAAATGAGATAAACGTTCTGGCCCATCCAGAAATCGAGTTGGCCGAATGGGCAATAGAAAATTTAAGTCTTGCCGAGCGCCGCCAAACTAAAATGTACACGACGGGCGAGCATTGTCCGATGTGTGCCGGGGCTCACGGCTGGGCCCAAATCGGTGCCCTCTATTATTTGAGTTCGGCAAAGCAATTGGACCAATGGTTAAATGAATTTGGTGCCGATAAAGCGCCAATTGAATTTATTCTCGCAGAAAAAATTATGAAAAATGTAAATGTCAAAGGGCCTGCGGAAGGCGAAATTGTGGAAAAAATAAAACAAATGCACAAGCGCTATTATCAAAATTGAATCATAGCACCTTAATTGGGGTGTTACGCCTTGCAATACTTCGTTAATTTTTCACGCCACCCTTGCGCCATAGTTCAGGAGGTGGCGGACCTTCTCCCTATTTTTAGGCAAGTGCAGGGATATCCCGAACTCGCCTACAAATTAATCGAGCAGTAACCTGTTGTGGTACAGGGTCTTGACGTCCGCCATTGAGAACGCGCATATCATACAGGACAAGCACTCCGCTTCAACAACATATATTCCCC
>JBAUIP010000104.1:0-9646 GCA_049683055.1 Pricia sp. | reverse complement strand
CCAACGGAATCTATGTCGCTGCTGCCAATAGAATCGGACTGGAGCAGTATTTGCCCGGCACGGACGGCATCGAATTCTGGGGGAAATCTTTCATTTGCGGTCCACAAGGGGAAATTTTGGCCATGGCATCCAACGATAAAGAGGAAATTTTAATAGCCGAAGTGGACTTGGCCCATCAGGAAAACGTTCGCCAGAACTGGCCCTTTTTTAGGGACCGTCGTATCGATGCCTTTCAGGACCTAACCAAAAGAGCCCTGGATTGACCAACGCAGCAACCAACATGGCATCAAGAAGATTTCCGGCGGAGTGGGAACCCCAAGAGGGTGTTTTATTATGCTTTCCGCATAATGGCAACGATTGGCCCGGAAAATATGGAGCGGTACAGTGGGCCTTCGTGGAATTCATCAAAAAAGTCGCCGAGGAAGAAAACGTCTTTTTAGTTGTTAAAGATGAACGCCTAAAGGAAAAAGTATCGGAAATGTTGGGGATGGCTTCGGTGTCATCGAAAAACATCCATTTCATACTTCAAAAAACGAACCGCAGTTGGATGCGCGACTCCGGCCCCATCATCATAAAGAACAACGGAAAACGGGAAGCCCTGAACTTCAATTTCAACGGCTGGGCCAAATACAAGAATTGGCATATGGATAAGCATGTTCCCGAAAAAGTCTCTGAACATCTTGGCCTTGCTCTGACACCGGTAACCTACAAAGGAAAAAACGTAGTTTTGGAGGGCGGGGCGCTCGAGGTGAACGGAAAAGGTACTCTTGTCACGTCGGAAGAATGTCTTTTACACCCTTCCATACAGGTCCGGAATACCGGTTTTACCAAAAAAGATTACGAAGCTATTTTTGAGGATTATTTAGGGATTACCAATACCATTTGGCTAAAGGATGGCATTGTAGGCGACGACACCCACGGACATATCGACGACCTCTGCCGATTTGTAAACGAAAGCACAATAGTCATCGTGGTAGAATCGAATAGGCAGGACGATAATTATGCCCCCTTGCAAGAAAATCTTAAGCGACTCAAAAAAGCCAAACTCGAGAATGGGGATGCTGTAAACGTCATCGAACTACCGATGCCCGGGAAAATTATCTTTGACGGATTGCGATTACCCGCAAGCTACGCCAATTTTCTGATTTTGAACGGTACCGTACTGGTCCCGGTTTTTAATGACCCCAATGACAGGGTTGCCCTGAATATTTTAGCGGATTGCTTTCCAGACCGGAAAGTGATAGGGTTGAGCTGTATCGATTTTATCTGGGGCTTTGGTACTTTGCACTGTCTGAGCCAGCAGATTCCGGTCTGAATTTCAGGGCAAGGATCATTGTTAGATTTTAAGGTCTTTTGCAACTTGGAGTTTGCATTAATCCATTATTCCCTATTCCCTGGCCGATAGGTCTCCTCCGCTTTTTTAAGCACATCCTCTTTATAATAGGGGACCTCTTTCCAGTTAGCGTTGGCGTAGCGTTCGATCTGGTCGTCGAAATGGGGCGACTCAGGGTCACCGCTCTGTCCACCGGCGAGGATGCTCTTGGCCTTCACCCTGTCGCCGAATTCGACTACGGCGGCAAAACTGTTGCCGCGAGTTCCATAGATTTTGTCGGTGTCGTTATCGTAGCTGACGCCGTACGCAGCCAAAGCGCCCCAGCGACCGGAGGCGAATCCGATGGGTCTACTGGGTTTGCTGTCGTCAAAGCCCTGATAAATGTCACCGTTCAGGCGCTGGTAGCGGTTCACCTCGCCCCAAGGCATTTTCCAGGTGCCGAAATCGGCGGTCAATCGGTCTATCGTATTTTCTAGCATTTCTAAAAGTCCGCTCGAGGGCAGGCCCCAGTATAGCGCGCGTTCCATCGGGCTCATTCCTGCGGGGTGCTCGCCTTCTTCGTACAACTGGATAGCGTAGTAATGGGCCAAGGTCATGGCGATGGATTCCTTCGAGGTAGTATGGTCCCAGTTTCTTAGAACGGCTATAGGTTCCTTCAATTTGGGACTTTGATAGCCATAGCTATCGTAGGCCTTGACCAGCCCGGGAATCAGAACCTTAAACGCTGGAAGATAGGGGTCGTGTGCCAGTTCGATGAATCCATCGAGCGTCAATCCGTCGATGTCCTTCAAAAGTCCGATGGCATGTACGCCCCTGAAGTTTTCACGGTCGATGCTCATGTAGTTGGGATAGTCTTCCCGTTTTGGACTATATTCCGCTGCGGCAGTGTAGGGGGTGGAATTACAGTTCTGTATCCATCCGTTTTCGGGGTTTTTTATAAGGATGTTCTCGTCGACCGTATGAAGGCCCTGCCAATCCGTTTTTGGGTTGCTGCCGTCGACGGGCTTGGAATAGTCGAAAATAGTATCCCGTTTGGGGATGAAGTTGCCATGAAAATAGGCAATGTTACCGCCCGCATCAGCGTAGACGGTATTGTTGCTCGAATTGGTGCGGATATCCATCATCTCGCGGAAGCCGTCGTACCCATCCTTTTTGGTACGGACGAAGGATTGTTCGAGGGCCTTCACCGGTTCCCACATCATGGCGGAGGCTGTCCATTGGCCATCTTCGAGATGGGTGACGGGGCCGTGATGCGTCCGGTAAGCAGTGAAAGTTTTGGTATTCATCCCATCACCGTCCATATATTTCAAATCAATTTCGTAGGATTTTACCGGACGCAGTTCCTCGCCGTATTGGTAGAAAAGCTTTCCATCCATCTTGACTATGGTTTCCTTAAACTCATCGATGATGTCGGTATAGGTGCTAGTATGCATCCATCCGGTCTTCTCGTTGAAGCCTTGATAGACAAAGAATTGCCCCCATGTAACGGCCCCGTAGGCGTTGAGACCCTCCTCGGAAACCGCGTGCACTTCCCCTCGGAAATAAAAGGAAGTATGCGGATTGATCAATAACATCGCATCGCCGGATTGGGTCAGTTTACCGGAAATCGCGATGCCGTTGGAGCCTTGGGGTTCGGGTTCTTCCTTGCCTTTTTTCTCTTGGTCTACTTTCTTCCCGCCGGGTTTTTCTTTTCCAGTTTTATTTTTGACAGCTTCCTTTCGCCCATCTTTCTCGTTTCCGGTATCCCTTTTCGGACCACCGATTTCCATATCCCGGCCCTCCGGAATTGGCATCCCACTTTCATAAAAGTCCTTTATTTTGCCCGTGGAAATACGCTCGATATCACCTCCGATAGACCCCTCACTGAAGTACATCGGCATCCAAGGTTCGAAACGGTCCAATAGTCTCGGTCGCACATCCGGATGCGTGTGCAAATAGTAATTGACCCCGTCGGCAAAGGCATCGCAGAGCTTCTTCAGCCAGTCGGGACTCTTCTCATAATTGGCCTTCGCTTCTTCCTCCGTCATAAAAAGTTTGGCTCGAAGGTCACTGTAAAGGGCATCCTCGCCCTCGACCTCGGCCAACCGGCCCGTGGCCCAGATGTAATTCTGTTCCACCCTCGTGAAATCGTCCTCGCACTGGGCGTAGAGCAATCCGAAAACGGCATCGGCATCCGTTTTTCCGTAGACGTGAGGCACTCCAAAATCATCGCGGATGATTTCTACGTTTTCGGCCTGGGATTTCCACCGGCCGATTTCCGTTTGGGACTGGGCCACCATATTGATGGAAAAAAGGGAAATGCTGATGAGCAAATAGGATAACTTGTCGAACATGGAACATCGAATTTAAGTCGTGAATGTAATAACTTTTGGTAAAACTTTCGACCTGTTCAAAAATTGAGGGCTAAAACTATAGGCGCATCACCACGCTAAATACTACTCTGGATTTGTCTTGTTTCTTTACATTGAGTGTACCCTAATTTCGAGTAACTTGCGGGTTCTTCTAAAAAACAGCTATGCCCGAACAAAAAGTGAGTATCCTGACCGCGTTCAAGACCATAATTTGGCCGCGGCGCAAACTGGTTTTTATCGGCCTTATTTTGATTATCATCAGTAAGGCGGCGAGTTTTGTGACTCCGGTTGCCTCCAAATACTTGATAGACGACGTTATCGCGAAGAAGGATGTCGAAATGCTTAAGCTTCTCGTCGCAGGGGTCATCATCGCCATTTTAGTCCAGTCTATTACATCCTTCTTGCTCACCAAAATTCTAAGTGTTCAGGCTCAATTCATGATTTCGGAACTGCGGGCCGATGTGCAGAAAAAGGTGCTTTCTCTGCCGATTCGGTTTTTCGACAATACAAAATCGGGTAATCTCGTTTCGCGAATTATGTCCGACGTGGAAGGGGTTCGCAACCTTATCGGCACGGGATTAGTGCAGTTGGTCGGTGGTACGGTAACGGCGGTAGTCTCGCTTATTCTTTTACTGAATATTAGTCCTACTATGACGCTGTTCACCTTTATTCCCCTCGCGATTTTTGCCGTTATTGCCCTTAAAGCGTTTAAAATTATCCGTCCCATTTTTCGGAAACGCGGAAAAATCAATGCCGAGGTGACCGGACGTCTCACCGAGACCTTGGGCGGCATCCGAGTCATCAAAGGCTTCAACGCCGAGGCCCAGGAAAACCGAATTTTTGAGGATGGCGTAGAGGAACTCTTCCAAAACGTGAAGAAAAGCCTGACCACGACCGCCTTTATGACCAGTTCCGCCACTTTTCTGATCGGAATAGCGACCACGGGCGTGATGGGCCTAGGAGGCTATAAAATTATTCAGGGCACTCTGACCATCGGCGACCTGTTGATGTTCACCGTACTGCTCGGATTGATGGTCGCCCCCATCGTACAGATGAGCAATATCGGAAGCCAGTTGACCGAGGCGCTGGCGGGTCTCGACCGTACCGAAGAACTGATGAACATGACCCCTGAGGCCGATGAGGCCCAACGAACCTTGGTGCTCGATGAAGTAAAGGGCGACATGGCCTTCAACGACGTGTCCTTTGCTTACGAAGAGGACAAGGAGGTGCTGCACGGCATCAGTTTCGAGGCGAAATCCGGTTCCGTGGTAGCTTTAGTGGGAAGTTCCGGTTCTGGAAAAACGACCATCGCGGGATTGGCGGCGAGCTTCTTGAATCCGGATGCCGGGAAGGTCACCATCGATGGGAAGGACTTATCCAAAATTGACCTCAACAGTTTCCGGCAGCATTTGGGCGTGGTCTTGCAGGATGACTTCTTGTTCGAGGGAACCATTCGTCAGAACATCCTCTTCCCCCGACCGGATGCCTCCGAAGAGCGGCTGCAGCAAGCCGTTAAGGCCGCCTATGTCGACGAGTTTACCGACCGCTTTGACGAAGGACTTGACACCCTCATCGGCGAACGCGGCATCAAACTATCCGGTGGGCAACGCCAGCGGATCGCCATCGCGCGGGCGGTTCTAGCCAATCCGAAAATCTTAATTCTCGACGAGGCAACTTCCAATCTGGATACCGAGAGCGAAGCCTTGGTACAAAAAAGTCTCGCGGAACTCACTAAGGGGCGGACGACCTTCGTTATCGCTCACCGTCTAAGCACCATCCGCAAAGCGGACCAAATATTGGTCATCGAAAACGGCCGTATCGCCGAGCGCGGTACGCATGAGGACTTGATTGCTTCCGAAGGCCGGTACTACAATCTTTTCACCTATCAAGCAAGAATCTAATTAAGAGCAAGTCATTACGAGGAGCAATTGCGAGAAGTATTTTCGCGACGAACCAATCTGTTGAACATTTTAGAAGTTTAAAAGACAGATTGCTTTGCGTTTCTTATCATTCACAAAAAAAAAGGAACCGCGTTTCCACGATTCCTTTCTTAAAATTGGTTCGGGTGTTATCCCAAATCGATTTACTATTCTTACTGCTCAACAGCGTTACCTTCTTCATCTACGATTAGGGCACCTGAAGTTCCATCTTCCAATGAGACTTCTACTTTATAGTGACCAGCTTCGTTTTTGGCAGCACCATTCATAGTAGCGCCAGGATAGTTGGTCTCAATCATTGAAGTCACGGCCTCAGGAACCTCTTCGATTGCGATTTCTGAAAAATCGTCTTGAGGCATAGCGTCAGTGGCGGCTTCTTCACCTTCGGCAGTAGCGTCTTCAGCAGCTGCTTCAGTTTCGGTAGCGGCTTCAGTGGCAGTTTCCTCAACTTCGGTAGCTTCAGCTTCCTGAGCGAATGCGGTTAGACTTCCAAGTGCAAATACGGCTGTAATAAATAACTTTTTCATTGTGTGTATGTTTTAATGTTTGTACTAATTAATTCATAGTATACAATGAAAATACAGTACCAAAATGATGTTTTAAGTCAAAAAACTCATTTACAGATGCTTATGAATAATGAGAAAATCCAGTATTGTGTAGAAGTGTGAACTGGAACAAGGATTGGGTAAAAATTCCACGGTTTTTAGCTCTCCGGTGCAAGTTCTACCTCCAAGCCACCCAAGTCTTCGCTCATATGAATCTGGCAGCCTAAGCGGCTATTATCCTCTACATAGAAAGCTTCGGCCAGCATCGCCTCTTCATCATCCGATTTTTCGGGAAGTTCGTGATCGGATTTCACGTAGCACTGGCAGGAAGCACACATCGCCATTCCGCCGCAAACGCCGATAGTACCTTCGGGAGCAAGCTCGTAGGACCGAACGACCTCCATCAGGTTCATGTTCATATCGGTCGGGGCGTCGACTTCGTGGGTCACGCCTTCGCGGTCGGTAATTTTGATTTTTATATCGGACATTGGATGATTTGAGACGTTAATCAATTGCTTTGACCACGGCTTTCGGCGCCTCCTTTTTACTGCCATCGAAACCGGTCACTCCCCCGACCGTGGTGTATTTCATGACGTATCTTTTGTCAGGATGGATGCGCTGAAAGGCACTTTGGCACATCAGGGTCGCTTCGTGAAAACCGCAAAGAATCAGTTTCAACTTACCGGGATAGGTATTGACGTCGCCTATGGCATAGATTCCAGGAATGCTGGTCTGGTAATCGAAGGTATTTACCTTGATAGCATTCTTTTCGATGTCCAGGCCCCAATCGCCGATAGGGCCAAGTTTGGGAGATAATCCAAATAAAGGGATGAAATCGTCTACGGGAATGTCTATATCCTCAATGGCGGTGGTTTTTTTTCTTACGGTAAGGACCTCTAGCTTTCCGTTGCCTTGCAGGGCGGTCACCTCGGCGGGAGTAATCAATCTTATTTTCCCTTCATTTTTAAGGGATTGCACTTTCTCCACCGAATCGAGTGCCCCACGGAATTCGTTGCGGCGGTGAACCAAGGTAACCTGGGATGCCACATCGGCGAGGAAGATGCTCCAATCGAGGGCAGAATCTCCTCCGCCGGCGATGACCACTTTTTTGTCGCGGTAGACCTCCGGGTCCTTAATAATATAGGATACGCCCTTTTCCTCGAAAGACTTCAGGTTTTCAAGAAGGGGTTTGCGCGGTTCGAAACTACCCAATCCGCCGGCGATGGCGATGATGGGCGCTTGGTGTTTTGTACCCTTGTTGGTAGTAACGATAAAGGAGCCATCCTTTTGCTTTTCGATGGTCTGTGCCCGTTCGCCCAATGTGAAGCCAGGTTCGAAGGGCTTGATCTGTTCCATAAGATTATCGACCAGCTCGCCAGCTAGAACTTCCGGGAAACCAGGAATATCGTAAATCGGTTTTTTAGGATAAATCTCCGAACATTGTCCCCCCGCTTGTGGAAGGGCATCGATCAAATGGCACTTCAACTTAAGTAATCCTGCTTCAAAAACGGCAAAAAGCCCTGTCGGGCCTGCACCAATAATCAAAATATCTGTTGTAATCATGTAAAAATCATCCTTTAATCCACATCATCGTTCAACTCGCAATCCTTCTTTAATCCTCATACCGCTTGAGGTTGGCATCCTATTTCACACATCCCTTAGGTCACAGGCTGCCCCACGTTCACTACCTCCTCGATTTGCGGCGCATACTTCTTAATCGTCATTTCGACCCCGCTTTTCAGGGTCATCTGGTTGACCGAACATCCGATGCAATTGCCCTCAAGCCGCACCTTTACGGAATTTTCGTTATCGATGGACACCAATGAAATATCGCCCCCATCGCTCTGCAGAAAAGGACGGATCTCATCCAAAGCCTTCTGCACCTTTGTTCTTAGTTCGTCCGCTGTCATGAGTTCTTTCCTTTGACGGCAGCGCAACCTGCCATTGTTGTTATCTTGATCGCTTCCGTCGGGGGAAGGCTTTTGTTTCGCCGTACCAGCTCTTGCACCGTGTTCTTGGTCAGTTCCTCGAAGGCTTCCTCAATGGGAGTGGCCGTTTGCAGTGCGGCCGGTCTTCCAACATCGCCGGCTTCCCTGATGCTCTGTACCAGGGGAATCTCTCCCAAGAACGGAACATTGAGGTCTTCGGCCAGGTGCTTTGCTCCTTCCTTTCCAAAAATATAATATTTGTTTTCGGGAAGTTCGGCAGGTGTAAAATACGCCATATTCTCGACAATACCCAACACGGGAACGTTAATGGAATCTTGTTGGAACATTGCGACCCCCTTTCGGGCATCGGCCAACGCGACCTCTTGAGGGGTACTGACTACGACCGCCCCGGTCACCGGCATGGCCTGCATAATGCTCAAATGGATGTCTCCAGTCCCAGGAGGAAGATCCAGCAACATAAAATCGAGCTCGCCCCAATGGGCATCGAAAATCATTTGGTTGAGCGCCTTGGAGGCCATGGGTCCGCGCCAGATAACGGCCTGGTTGGGCTGGGTAAAGAATCCGATGGACAGTATCTTGACCCCGTAATTCTCCACGGGCTTCATTTTGGATTTTCCCTCGACATTGACTGCCAGTGGCTTTTCCTGCGTCACATCGAACATGGTGGGGATGGACGGGCCGTAGATATCGGCATCGAGCAAGCCGACCTTGAATCCCATTTTTGCAAGGGTCACGGCTAAATTGGCCGTAACGGTGGATTTACCCACACCTCCTTTTCCGGAGGCCACCGCGATTATATTTTGGATGCCGGGAATCGGCTTTCCCTTAATTGGGTTGGCCTTAGCTCCCGTTTTTGGTTTGGACGCGCCTGTATCTACCTTAACGTTTATCTTGATTTTGGCCTTCTCGTAGACTTCCCGATGGATGATTTTCAGGATTTCGACTTCCGTCTTTTTCCGGGCCTGCAGACTGGGGTTGGCGATGGTAATATCGACCTCGACCTCATCCCCAAAAATCTGTATGTTCTTGACCGCCCCGCTTTCGACCATGTTCTGGCCCTCGCCGGGTACGGTGATATTTTCCAAAGCCTTTAAAACTGCCTGTTTTTCAATCTTCATAGATGCTATCCGAATTGATTTTTATGTAAAATCTTTCTAAATAGCAAAGATAGGGTATAGGGGTGAGATGGTAAAAGGATGGGGGCGAAATGTGGCTACACCTTCCTTCCATCCAACAAGTTAATAGTGCGCTTACCATAGCTCGCGTTTTTCTCGGAATGCGTCGCCTGTATGATCGTGACCCCGTCATTGTTCAATTCTTTGAACAAATCCATGATTTCGGTACTTTGCTTGGAGTTCAGGTTGCCCGTCGGCTCATCGGCCAATATCAATTTGGGTTTGGAAATCAGGGCACGTGCGACCCCGACCAATTGCTGCTGCCCGCCACTGAGCTGGGTCGGAAAAAGGTCCTTTTTACCTACGATGCCAAAGCGATCGAGCATATCGGCGACCATGGCCTTACGCTCGGAGCC